>VSOK01000034.1 GCA_009774765.1 Bacteroidales bacterium | reverse complement strand
GTATTTCAGGTGTATAAGGGTCCAGAACTGCGGATTGGCTCTCAGTATGATATGGCCTCCGCGTCCGCCGTCTCCTGAGTCAGGGCCTCCTTTTGGAATATATTTCTCTCATCTGAGTTTGGTTGAACCTGCACCTCCATTTACGGAAGCGCAGAAAATATTCACATAGTCTATAAAATTGCTGTCTGCCATATTCTGATTGATCTTTGACGTGCGCAAAGATAGTCAAAATTTTAGAATCGGGTGGAATCCTGTAATGTTTTGAGACCTAATGCATTACAGGCAAGTATGCTCCATCGTGGGTATACTTGCCTGTAAGTCGTTCGTCTCCAGAGGTTTGTGGACCTCGTAGGGATTAAAGGGTGTCCATAAGGGCGAAAATATTTTCGCGGACTTCATCTATGGTACCTGTACCGTTGATTTCATTGTATCTGCCGGCTTTGGTGTAGTAGTCCACAAGCGGCTCTGTCTTCTCGTGGTATGTCAGGATTCTGTTGTTGATGGTCTCTTCCTTTGCATCGTCAGCACGGCCTTCAATTGTGGCTCTGTGTCTGATGCGCTCCTTGATCATCTCGTCAGGAATCATTATTGACACGACTGCAGTGACTGATTCTGATGTCTTTGCAAGCATCTGGTCCAAGACTTCAGCCTGCGCCGTAGTACGCGGGAAACCGTCGAGAAGGAAGCCGTTTACGCCTTTTACGGTCTTGAATTCAGATTCTATCATACCTTCTACGATCTCGTCAGGAACAAGTGCTCCGGCGTCGATCAGCGATTTGGCTTTCAGGCCGAGTTCCGTTCCTGCTGCAATCTCTTTGCGGAGGAGAGCTCCTGTAGAAATGTGATGAAGGTTGTATTTCTCCACCATAGCACTGGCCTGAGTACCTTTGCCGGCACCTGGAGGCCCAAAAAGAATAAAATATTTCATCTTGTGTAAGTTAATTGTTTCTGCAATGACATCAATCATTGTCCAGCACATATATGTCATTCAGGTTTCGTCCAAGCTCGTCATAATCCAGCCCGAAACCTACGATAAAATCATTTGGAATCTCCATTGCCACATATTTCAGAGGTACATCCTGATTGTATGAGTCAGGCTTGTAGAGCAATGTGCAGACCATAGTTTCAGACGCTCCGTTCTCTTTGAGGACATTTGTCAGGTCCACTATCGTATGGCCTGTGTCCACGATGTCTTCGACAATGATGACACGCTTTCCTTTGATGTCGGCCGTGAGACCCATCGCAACCTTCACTTTTCCGGTGGTTGATGTGCCCTGATATGATGTCATCTTTACGGACACGAGCTGAAGATTGAATTCCAGTCTCTTCATCAGTTCAGCCGTGAACATGATCGAGCCGTTAAGGACACACAGCAGAACAGGTACATCCGTACAATCCTTGAAGTCGGCATTGATCTGCGCCGCCACTTTGTCGATTGCCTTCATTATCTGCTGATTCGATATGAAGGTCCTGAAAGTCTTGTCGTGCAATCTTACTTTTTCCATAGAAACGGTTTCTAAAAACAAGCCACAAAAATAGCACAAAAAACGCTAAAAAGAGAAAAAACTTCTTAATTTTGAGGCTGGCAATTGCAGAGTGTGCGGAAGACAGGAGGGGAGGATATGGGTTATCTCAGATTTGGAGCCGGATTTGTGGCTCTGCTTTGTTTTTGGGCAGTTTCTTTGCCTGATTCTTATTCCAGGGAACACGGACTTGTACATATTATGCGCCTGCTCGGGGTGGAGAATCCTGAAGAACTTGACAGTCAGATTGTAGAGCAGCTTTCAGTGTATATGGAGCATCCTGTCCGGATAAACTCTGCAACAGCGGCACGTCTGACCGAAAGCGGTCTGTTTACGCAATATCAGGCTGCTTCAGTCATCGACTACAGGGAAAGGAACGGTGATATCCTTTCGTTTGCAGAACTTGCCTGCGTGGACGGATTTTCGGAATCCGCGGCAGAGATTCTGTGTCCGTTCATCTCTCTTGAATCCTATGCGCAGGCCGGACGTTCTTCATCAGGGAAGGGATACGGTACAAATATACTGACGATGAGGTCAAGCGGCAGGATAAAAGGTCCTGTGGCGGACTATGCCTATGGTCTCAAATATCATTCAAGTCCTGGCGGTTCCGTTGAATTGGGCATAGCCTGCAGCAGGCCTTATTCTGCCAAAGACCATATTCCACGCACAGGTTCATTCTATTTGGCCGGATACGGAAGAAAAAGGCTGGGAAAAATCATAATAGGCGACTTCAATCTCCGTTATGGTCAGGGACTTTCATTGTGGAGCGGATTCCGTACAAGCGGATTCAGCTATCCTCAGAGTTTCAGTATGAGACCGTCGGGGATTTCTCCCTGCAGGTCGTTCAACGGAGAAAACGCTTTCCGTGGGATAGCTGCCGATTTCAATGCAGGACGTTTTACAATAGCAGCCTCGCTTGCTTCAGGAGGCCTGTACAAGCTGATGTACGGAAAGAAGGGACAGAAATTGACTCTTATGCCTGCGGTGAATGCAGGATGGACAGGACGAAGTTTCCAGATATCCTTGACTTTTTGCGGAGAGACCGCAGAACTCTCCGCCGGGATGTCGGGAAAACCTTTTGACCAAGCTCTTGTTTCCGCTGATTGCAGAGGTAATATCCGTGGTGTCAATATATTCGGAGAAGCTGCATTTGAATTTGTCCGGTCTGCTCCACGTGCATTGGCCGGAGCGGCTTTAAGGATATGCGGAGACCTTGAGGCGGGACTCGTCTGCAGATATACGGAAAAGGAATATGGAATAACGGCCGGAGGAAGCTTCTCCACGGGAAAAAGGATAAGACTTAAAGGCAGGGAGGGATTCGGATCATCCGTGGCCAGGCATTCCGGGATGTTCAGCATTGACGCGGTACGCTTTACGGTCCCGAAATATGGCGCGGAAGGGGAGAGCTGCCAATTGAAAATGCGGCTGGATTATAATCTGCAGATTTCTTCTTCTGTCGCAATTGCATTGCGTGTCTCGGAACGTCTCAGGACTGAAGGCGAGACAAACAGGACAGATATACGGTGCGATACGGAATATTCATCAGGGAAATGGATGGCTTCAGTCAGATTCAATGCATTGTTCTGCAAAGATTTCGCATTCCTCTCATATATCGAGGGCGGATACAGGGCCGGGATAGTTGCTGTCTGGCTTCGTGCAGGGGTGTTCAGGGCGGATTCCTGGCAGGACAGGATATATTCCTACGAACGTGATGCGCCGGGAAATTTCAATGTGCCTGCATATTACGGCAGGGGATGCTGGGAGGCTTTTACAATAGGCATCAGGCCAGCTAAGTGGGTAAAGATTCATCTCAGGGTGTCTTCAACCCAATATCCTTTTGCGTCAGGGCCAACAAAAAGACTGCCCCAGTCCGAAATGAAACTGCAGGCAGTCTTTGACATCTGATGTCCTTTGCGGCATAGTCGCCGGCAAGATTATTTTGTCGGAATCTTCAATGTCATCCCGGGTTTGATCTTTGATCCCACACCGTTGAAGTCCATAATGTTCTGCGCGCTTACTCCAGGATAAAGCTTTGCTATGTCATAGAGAGTGTCACCGTTCTTTACCGTATATGTAGTATAGGCTCCGGATCCTGAAGATACCGGTTTGGCCGCCGGCTTGGATGATGATGCGGACGTTGAAGGTTCAGGCTTTGATGCCGCGGCGGCCGCAGCTGAATTTCCTGTGTATATTACCAGTCTCTGTCCTACGCGGATGGTGTTGCTTTTCAGGTTGTTCCATCTCTTGATCTGGTTGACGCTCACTCTGTGCCTGGAGGCGATCTTTCCGAGGACATCACCGTTTCTTACCTTGTAGACAATGCGCTGTCCGTCTCCTCCGTCCTTGATTTTTTTGATTGTCACAGGGTTGAAGTATTCCTCCGCCTTGTATGTATACAGTGAGTCTTCCGCATCTATGAACGCATTTGAGTAATTGAAAGGAATTTTCAGGATATATTCCTTTTCGTTGCCAGGCACAATGTCGTGGCGGTATTGTGGGTTCAGGTTGCGCAGATCTTCCACAGGGATTCCTACAAGTTCATTTACCTGTTTGAAATGCAGCATCCTGTTGACTTTAACCGTATCCACTGCGAACGGGAGGGCGACCATTTCCGGCACAATGCCGTGTTCTTTGTAATAGTTAAGAGTATAGAGAGCTCCGACAAATGCCGGGCCGTATCCTCTTGTCTCGCGCGGAAGGTATGGATATATGTCCCAGAAAGCCCTTTTACCTCCGCTTCTGCGGATTGCCTTGTTGACATTGCCTGCTCCGCAGTTGTAGGAAGCGATTGCAAGATTCCAGTCTCCGAAGATTTCGTATGAGTCCTTGAAATATCTTGCAGCTGCCCTTGCGGCCTGTACGGGATCCATTCTTTCATCAACGAATGAGTTGATGGTCAGCCCATAATGTTTGGCTGTACCGTACATAAACTGCCACATACCCTTTGCTCCGGCCCGTGAAACCGCTGTCGGATTCAGGAGTGATTCGATTATGGCGACAGCCTTCAGCTCCTCCGGAATGTCGTATTCATTGAAAATCTCCTCGAATATCGGCATATAATACCTTGACAGTCCGAGTACCTTGCCCATCTGTGTTGACATCTTGTCCGAATACAGTATTATGTAGTTGCGTACGATGTCGTTGTATGGCAGGGTTATGAATGAATTCATATCCTTTATGCGCCTGAGGTATACGGAATCCGGAACGTTGGACTTGAAACGTACACTGTCCATATTGTAGCAGGTGTATACCGAGTCGCGGTTGATGCTCTGCTGGACATACCACAGATTGAGAAGGCTGTCTGTCGTTTCCGGAGTATATTCCATCTGGCGTTCCAGTTCACATAGGGGTGCAGCTTCTGCCACGATCGTGTCGGCAGGCATTGAAAGCCTTTCTATTTCTGCTTTCAATGAATCTATTACAGCTATGTATCTGGAGTTCTCCTCTATAAGCTGAGGCTTTGTCCTTTTTGGTGTCCTGTCTTTTTTTGTCTGTGAAAATGCCGGTGTTGAACCGATAAGAATAACCGCTGCCGCGGCTGCAAAAAATCTCCTGTTAATCATCTTTCTCTCTCTTTTGTATATCAGAATCTCAATCCGATCCTTAGGCCTATGGCATTGTCCGTAATGTTGTTACGTACCATTGTGGAATTCATTGCATACGTGTTGTCCGGAGCGATGACAGCTGGAGCGATCTCCATAGAGATGTCGTCACTCACTTCAAAATCGTGCATATATGCAAAGACATTTGCATCAATTACCTGCAGAAGATAGAAAGCCGCAATGGCCACTATTGAATAGTCTCTGTATCTTCTGTAGACGTCCCTGTAGTATTTGGCAGTCTCTGCCTGTATCGGTCCGTCGTATGATGGCGAAGTTGTGGCTTCGTTGTGTATCCTCTTGAACCTCTGGTAGTTGGTGTGGTTGGTGTAAAGGAAATGTGCAGAACCTATAAGACATCCGTAATAGATCGGTATTTTCCAGTATTCACCGTTGTAGGCCTGTCCGAGTCCCGGGAGCAGTATGGAATATACGGTAGCCCTTCCTGGATGCGGATGCACATCCTTCTTGTAGCATATCACTCCGTCGAGCATAGAACCCCAGTATATCAGTCCGGCCCCGACCATCAGCCAGGTTCCGGTCTGCTTAGCTTTATAGTTGATGCTCAGATCCGTAAGCGGATCCTGGGCAAATGCTTCCTGGTATCTCTTTTTGGAAACGCTGTATTCGTGGAGATAATAGCCTCCAAGTCCGGCGCATGCGCCTATTCCTCCATATATGACAGGCAGTTTCCAATAATCCCTGTTGTACACCTGAGAGATTCCCGGAAGGAAAACCGATCCGGTGAACATTGTTCCTATCCTTAGGTCACGTTTGTGTGCGACACCTCCGAACAGCTCCGCAAAAGAGAACATTTTGTCAGATGTGTCCCTTACGGATGTGGTATCTCCTTTTTCATTGTATGTTTGGGTAAAGGCCTCGTCTTTGAACTGGGCCTCTGCACACAATGAAAAACCGGCCATAAAGACGGTTATAATGAAAATATGTCTCAGAATGTTCCTCACGATCGTCCTGTCAGATGTTTGAGCTGTTCAATGCTTTCAGGAACTTTTGTATTTCCTGGTCAGAATCAAAGCGTATGGTCATCGTCCCTTTGCCGGCTGGACTTCTTTTGAGGCTTATATCCTTGGAAAAATATTTTCCTACAAGTTCAAGAACCTGGAAATACTCATCCGGCAGTTCCTGCTCTTCGTGTCCGGATGTTTCCGGCTTTGACGCTTTGCGTATTTTGTCCTCCAGCTGTCTGACGGACAGTTCTTCCTTGATTGTCAGGTCGCACAGCTTTTCCTGTATTTCGGGATCCTCTATCCCGAGAAGGACTTTTGCATGTCCTACGCTCAGCAGTCCCACCTTGAGGTCGTGCTGCACTTTTGCAGGAAGCTTCAGCAGTCTGAGGAAATTTGTCACAGAAGCGCGTTTCTTGCCGACTCTTGAAGCCATCTGCTCCTGTGTCAGGCTGCATTCTTCAATAAGCCTCTGGTAGCTGAGTGCCACCTCAATCGGATCAAGGTTCTCGCGCTGTATATTTTCCACGATCGCCATCTCGAGCATACCCTGGTCATTGGTGTCCCTGATATATGCGGGAATTTCAGTCAGGCCGGCAAGCCTGCTTGCCCTGAACCTGCGTTCTCCGCTTATTATCTGATATCTGTCGGAAGCTTTCTTCCTGACCGTGATAGGCTGGATTAGCCCGAGAGTCCTGATCGATTCCGAAAGTTCCTCAAGTGCAGCCGTGTCAAACGTTGTCCTTGGCTGGAACGGGTTCGGCTCTATCATATCGACAGGTATGAGCATAATATCCGCCGACCCTTTATGTTCGTCGGATGTGACTACCGTCTTGTTGATATATTCTACCGGTTTGCGTATCTGGGTAAGGTCGGAGTCGCCCAATAACGCTCCGAGACCTTTTCCTAATCCTCTTGGTGGTTTGCTCATTGTCGTTTCTAAATCTTTTATCTGTTGTGTTCAAGAACCTCTTTGGCAAAGTTCAGGTAGTTGGTCGTGCCGTTGGAAATCACATCATACAGGATGATAGGTTTACCGTGCGAAGGGGCTTCACTCAAACGTATGTTCCTCTGTATTATGGTCTTGAATACCATATCCCCGAAATGCTCCCTCAATTCGTTGGCGACCTGGGTGTGCACTCTGGTCCTTCCGTCGAACATTGTTATGAGGAAACCTTCTATAGTCAGGTCCGGATTAATGCCGCCCTGTACCAGACGGATTGTCTGCAGCAGCTTGCCAAGACCTTCAAGGGCGAAGAATTCAGGCTGTACCGGAATGACTATCGAATCTGCTGCCGCGAGTGAATTGACCGTTATGAGTCCCAGTGAAGGGGAACAGTCGATGATAATGTAGTCGTAATCGTCGCGGATTGGAGCAAGTGCGTTTTTCAGGACTGACTCCCTGTGTTCGTCCTCAAGCATTTCTATTTCCGCTCCTACCAGATTGATATGCGAAGGAATCATCTGGAGATTGGATATTTCAGTCTGTATCAATGTGTCGCTGATGCCGATCCTGCCGATCATTACTTCATACAGCGTTCTTTTCTGGTCGTTGTCCGGAGAAAAGTTCAGTCCCGATGTCGTGTTTGCCTGCGGATCCGCATCAATGATAAGTACTTTCTTTTCAAGTACGGCAAGGGAAGCCGCAAGGTTTATTGCAGTGGTGGTTTTGCCGACTCCACCTTTCTGATTGGCTATCGCTATGACTTTTCCCATTTATATACCTGTTTTTTGTGGCTAAATCACGGCAAATTTACAAAAAATTTTCTTTACTTCCCTTAAATTGCTACTTTTGTTCGCGATTTATCAGGTGCTATAGATGGAGCATATTGACAACAAATGGTTTGCTGTTGTAAACCCTCACGCAGGGTCCGGAAGGACAGTTTCCGAATGGAAAAAGGCCGAAACCCTGCTTGCAGACAGGAATGTCGAATATGAATGCGGAATGACGGACTGCAAGTTTCACGCTACCGAAATGGCTTTCGGAGCGGCTGGCAGGGGATTCCGCCGTTTTATTGCAGTCGGAGGTGACGGTACCGTGCACGAGGTGCTTGACGGGATAATGCACTATATATCCGACTCACGTCTCAAGGGCAGCGTTGTCAGCCTGTCCGAATTCACGCTAGCCGTAATACCAATAGGCTCAGGAAATGACTGGATAAAGTCCCACAATATCAGGCAGGACACGGAGACGGTCGTGGACCTGATTGCGGACGAGTCCTTTTCTGTGCAGGATGTCGTGAAGGTCAGTATATTACGGTCTGCGGAAGACGATGCTCCAGTCAGATGCTCGTATATGATAAATGTCGGAGGCATAGGTTTCGATGCAAGGATCTGCGAACGTGTGAATGCCTGCAAAGACAGGGGACAGTCCGGCAGGATGCTTTATGTCAAATCATTGCTGTATTTCCTTATGCGGTACCGCAATTCTTCCATAGAGGTGTTCTGCGACGGTGAGAAGGTATATTCCGGTGTCTATATGTCGGTCGCTTTCGGTCTCGGCAGATATTCCGGAGGAGGTATGCGCCAGACTCCCGATGCGGTACTGGATGACGGGCTGCTTGATATGACCATAATCCCGGCCTTTCCATTGCTCAGAATAGCCCGTGAGGCATATAAACTGTTCAACGGCAGGTTCCTGTCCATAAAGGAGCTTGTCGTACGTAAGGCGAAAAGTATCAAGGTGGTACCTGCTTCTGATGTCTCTGAACTTGTGGAGGTGGACGGGGAGGTCATCGGATGCGTCCCTGTGCAGTTTGATGTCCTTGAAGACAGGATAAATGTCCTGCACAACTAATTACGTCGGGTCTACGTCTATTATTATGCGTCCCTGATATTTTTCACGTAATTCAAAATCACGTATCCTTTTCAGCAGTGCGGTCTTGTTGTCAGCAAGATTACGGTCTTTTCTCAGATTGACCCTTATTGTCCTTATATGCTCGTCGGCCACTTTGTTTACAGGAGGCTGGAATACTCCCGTCGTGTTGAAGCCTTCAAGTTCAACGGCCAGGCGTGCCGACATCCTTTCTGCACGCTCTTCATATACATCACGGATATGGATATTTATGATCCTGCTGTATGGAGGGTAACAGAATTCCTGCCTCTCGTCAAGAAGCGAGTCTATAAATGCCATGCGTCTGTTCTGAACCTCGCCTGGCTCCATTCCGGATGAGTGGATCATATTCTGATATACAGGATGCTGCGGCCTTGATGTCTGTATTACGAACAGACCCTTGCTGTCACGCCTGCCGCATCTTCCCTTGAACTGCTCCAGAAGCTGCACTGCCTTTTCGTCCGCACGGAAATCCTGGATTCCGAGCAGGGTGTCGGCCTGAAGTACTGCGACAAGTGTAAGGCCTTTGAAGTCAAAGCCTTTTGCGACAATCTGCGTGCCTATCAGGATGTCTATATCTCCTTTGCTGAACCGGCTTATTGTCTCTTTTTCAAAGGTTTTGTTTTTTGCGGAGTCGCTGTCGAGCCGTGCTGTCCTTGCCGTAGGGAACAGTCCGTTGATTTCTTCTTCTATTTTTTGCGTCCCTGCTCCGAGGCTTGTCAGACCGCTTCCGCATTCCGGGCAGCAGTCCGGCATTATGGTACGGTATCCGCAATAGTGGCATTTCAGGCTGTCGCGGTCCTTGTGGTAGCTCATACTGACATTGCAGTGCGGGCACTTGGGGATAAAACCGCATTCGCTGCATTGGAGCACAGGTGAATACGAGCGTCTGGAACGCAATATCATAACCTGTCCTTTATGGTCAAGCGCGTTTTGTATATGGTCGATCAGCTTACGTGAGAACGAGCCTTTCATACCTCTTTTTCTGCGCTCGGCTATCGTGTCTATTATTTCTATGTCAGTATCCTGGGCATTGTGATACCTTCTGTCAAGCCGGACAGTCTCGAATTTTCCGTTTCTGCTGTTGTACAGTGACTCCAGCGAAGGGGTTGCCGATCCGAGTATGACGCTGGAGCCGTGTATCAGGCCGAGCATTATTGCCGTGTCACGGCCGTTGTACCGTGGAGCGGGGGAATCCTGCTTGTAGGAATTGTCGTGCTCCTCATCTACGACTATGAGGCCGAGGTTGTGATGCGGCAGGAACAGGGAAGACCTTGTCCCGAGGACGATGTATTGTCCTGAGTCGCCTGATGCTATCCGGCGTATTGTGCCCGCCACCTCATACCTGTGCGCTACCGTTTCTCCTGAATGGAAAGTCAAAAGCCTGCTGCCGAATATATTGCGCAGTCTGTCCTCAAGTTGTCTGCTAAGTGCTATTTCCGGTACAAGATACAATATGTTTTTGCCTCGGGA
This sequence comes from Bacteroidales bacterium, assembly GCA_009774765.1. GTDB lineage: Bacteria > Bacteroidota > Bacteroidia > Bacteroidales > UBA932 > Cryptobacteroides. The sequence continues at coordinate 19,240 of VSOK01000034.1, read as the reverse complement.
CATTGCTTCAAGCGCAAGGGCAATGTATATTTCCGTCTTTCCGGAGCCTGTGATCCCGTGCAGCAGAACTGTCTTTCCCTGTCCGAACGCTTTGTCTATCTTTCCTTTGGCTTCAGATTGCGCATCTGACAGCACTATGTCAGATACCTGTTCTGTATGTTTTATATCTCCTGATACTTCAGATGACAGCGCGTAATTTTCATATTCATAGCGTATTGCATCAAGCTCTTCCTGGAGTTTGATGATTTCTTGCCGATACCTTTCCCTTACGCTTTCAGTTTTGCTTTTGGAGGCGGCTTCCTGCCTTTTGGATATGCGTTCTTCAAGCTTTATGCACTTCTTGAGGTATTTTTCCTTTGCCTTTTCACGGCGCGTCTGCTCCGCTTCCGCCCTCCTTGCACCGGCGGCCTCCAGGGAAATTTTCATCGCAGGATATGCGGCTTTGTATACCTCTCCGATTGAACACATATAATATTCCGCGACTGTCTTCCATAAAGCCAGTTCCTCTTCGGAAATGCATTCCAGACCTTCTTCCACAGACAGAATCTCCTTTATTTTCGACGGTGATGTCTGAGGCGGCACTCCGGTCCTGCTGACTACACCGGTATATTCTTTCCCGGCAAACTGTACTCTGACCCTCTGTCCTGTCCTGATGTCCTGACAGGTAGTGAAATAGCAGGGCTCCCACTCGAGCTTGAGCGGGAGAATCACTGATATGTATGTCCTTCCTGTCATAATTGCCGTAAATAGGAATGCAAGTGTTTACTCCGGATTCAAAATTTGAGCAGATGCTCGTATATCAGGTGGACCGGAAGTCCCATAATCGTATAGAATGAGCCTTCTATGCCGGTTATTCCGATATATCCTATCCATTCCTGGATTCCGTATGCTCCAGCTTTGTCGAACGGGCGGAAGTGCTCTATGTAAAATTCTATTTCGCTGTCTGTAAGTTCTTTGAAGTGGACGACAGCTGTGTCGGAGAATGTTTCCTTCTTTCTGTTGTCACGCAGCGTAACGGCCGTCACCACTTCGTGCGTGCGTCCTGAAAGAAGTCTGAGTATACGGACCGCATCCTCTTTGCTGTCCGGTTTGCCGAGAATCTCATTGCCGCAGAGGACCATCGTGTCGGATGTTATAAGTATCTCTTCGTCGGTAAGTTCTCTGTGGAAACCATACGATTTGCCTTCTGACATAAGCACAGGTACTCGCTCGTGGGGAGTGTCGGGGCTGTATGTCTCTTCAAAACTGTTCCTCGTGTCAACTTCAAAGTCTATGGCAAGACCTTCAAGCAGTTCTTTTCTTCTCGGAGAACCGCTGGCAAGAATTATCTTCCTTGTCTTCAATTTTTCCATTACATTATTTTCTTTATCGCCCTGAACATCCTGTATGGCATATATCTGAAAGGCAGATCGATCAGGGTGCCGGTCACTACAATCGAGCGGCTGTGCGTGAATGCCTCAAAACTTTCCTTGTGGTGGTATCTGCCGATCCCTGAGCTGCCTACGCCTCCGAAAGGTATATTCCCGTTGGCTATATGCATAATGGTGTCGTTGATGCAGCCTCCTCCTGAGGATGTGCGCCTGACCAGCTCCCATCCTGTCCTTTCTTTGCCGAAATAATAGAAAGCCAGAGGCTTTTCCTTACCGTTGACAAAAGATGCGGCTTTTTCAGAGAATTCTGATTCATTCCCTCCGAATTCGATAATTGGGAATACCGGACCGAAAATCTCCTCGGTCATTACAGGGGAGTCTGACTGGACATTGGCTATCAATGTCGGTGCAATGAATTTTGTCTCCCTGTCGCATTCCCCTCCATAGATGACAGTGCCGTCCTGCATATATCCGGAGACCCTGTCGAAGGCTTTGCTGTTCACCATTCTTACATAGTGCCTGTCCGATCTGATGTCTGTGCCGTGAAGCGATTCCACGGCCTCTGCAAATGCTTTTACAAAGGCGTCTTTGACTTCTTTGTGTATTATGATGTAGTCAGGGGCTATGCAGGTCTGACCGCAGTTGAGCGTCTTTCCCCACGCTATTCTTTTGGCCGCCTTGCGGATATCCGCAGTCCTGTCTATTATGCACGGGCTCTTTCCTCCGAGCTCAAGGATTACGGGAGTGAGATTTTTGGCGGCGGCTTCCATCACTTTTTTGCCCAGTTCGGGGCTTCCTGTAAAGAATATGATGTCAAACTTGCTTTCAAACAGGAAGGAATTGACTTCACGGTTGCCCTGCACGACGGCTGCATATTCTTCAGGAAAGGTATCTTCAAGCATATCCCCGAGCACCTTTGACACGTTGGGGACGTATGGAGACGGTTTCAATATTGCCGTACATCCGGCTGAAATCGCCCCGACAAGCGGAGCCAGAAGGAGCTGTACAGGATAATTCCACGGGGAGACTATAAGGGCGTTGCCGAGAGGCTCTTTCACGATATAGCTTCTTGAAGGAAAAAGTTTCAGAGGTGTATGCCTGCGCCTTCTTCCGGACCATCTCGACAGGTTTTTCAGATGGCAGCGTATTTCTGATGAAACTATACTCAGTTCCGTCATATATGACTCTTCGTATGATTTGTGAAGATCCTGCCAAAGTGCATCGCACAGAGGCTTTTCCCATCTGATCAATGAGTCCTTGAGCTTTTTCAGCATTTCTTTTCTGAAACTGATCTCCAGTGTCGCGCCGCTTCTGAAATATTTGCGCTGTGCTTCAAGAATCTGTGAGATCCTGTCCGTCGGAGTGTTGCCTGTCATCTCTTTCTGCTTGTACATGATTCAGAATCTTTGCTCGTATGTGTCAACGTCGAGATTCCATTCACCTTTGGGTTTCAGTACCTTTTCGATCGTATCCCGAACGCACAGATGTCCTCCGGGATATGGGGATACATAGTCTGCGGCATCTTTGGCTTCCTGTACGGCATCGCATGGACATACTCCGACTCCGCAGGCTCTGATTACCGGAATGTCCGGAAGGTCATCACCGAAATACATAACTTCTTCCGGAGCCAGCGAGTGTCTTCTGCAGAAATCATTGAAATCCTTTATCTTGTCCCGTGAGCCGAGGTAGACGTCTTCCTGCTCGACTCCGCATACTTTCATCCTCTTTACTATGCTTATGGAACGTCCTCCGGTGATGACGCCGAGTTTGTAGCCTTGCATTGAAGCCATCCTCATACCGAAAGCGTCTTTGGCGTCGAATGTCCTGAAAAGGTTGCCTTCGTTGTCGGCGAAGATTCCGCCGTTGGTCAATATGCCATCCACATCAAAGACAAATGCCCTGATGCCGTTGAAAGAAATATCTGTCATAAATCCTGGATTTCGGGAAATGGTTATGATTTTGTTCCGTTGTTGCCGAATCCTCCCATAGGGAAGGTCGCTTTCGGTTCCCCGAGATCGATTGGACCGTTTTGCGATTCGTATTTGCTTATATTGTCCTGGAGGGCCATAAGAAGTCTTTTGGCGTGTTCAGGTGTCATGATTATACGGTTGGTAACTTCCGGCTTTGGCAGTCCCGGGAGCATTGCGGCGAAATCTATTACAAATTCATTGTATCTGTGGGTGATGATTGCAAGGTTGGAATAGCTGCCTCTTGCAACCTCCGGCCTCAGATCAATGCTGAATTCCTTTTTCTCGTTGTCCATAAATTCTATTTTGAAATTATCATTCCTGCAAATTTAGGAACACTTTTGAACTTATTCAAAAATTTAACCCTCTGCCGAAGCCGGAGGGTTAAATTTTTATGGACACGGGTGTTATTCCAGCATTTCTATTCTGCCTTTGAATTGTCTCGTATCCGGTGGAAAATCTATTGAAGCATATCAGTTGTCGTAGTATATGGTACGGTGAATTTTACGTCCGTAAATCCTGTATGTGTTCCTTCTGTATTGCAGAATGTGGCTTCTAAAAGTTCAGCTTCCCGTTTTTTGTTGAATCTGAACCGGATAAGGATTTCACCGTCATATGTGAACGCCTTGAGTTCTTCCGGAAATCTGACATCGAGCCTGTATGTCCTGTCGAGTTCATTCTTTTTGGGATGTATTCCGAAATCCATTACAACTATATGGATGCTATGTGAATCTGCTTTGAAAAATGAACTGCTGAAATAGACTTTGGAATCATCTGGAGAAAGTATGTCAGTTTCAGCCTTGATGTATCCATCTAGATCCGGCAATACTGATATTCCGTCCTCGTCAACGAAATCTATGTCGCATGTTATGGACAGCGGTTGCCCTTTAAGTCCGGGTAGTTCGTCTTCACATCCTGTTGCAGTCACTGAAATTGAAATCAGCACGGCAAGATGGAAAATGTTTTTAAAAAATCTTATGGCCATATTGTCATATATTGAAGTTTATATTGATAATATCCTTCTGTACCTACCTTTGATACAGGTCTCGTATCGTTTACGACATCAAAACCATTAGTATTGGTATCAAAGACTTCACTTGCATAATATCCGTCAGCTATACCTCCCCAACCATAATTGCAGTGTAATAGTGTATATATTGGGGTTATAGAAGATGGAGTTGCAGTCGCATTAATATAGCTGTCTATCAGCCAAGTATGTCCTTTTGATACATTTGTAATAATACCTAAAAATTTTTTTGCAAAAGAATATCCTACAATCATTGCCAGTTGGCCGTTATTTATATTAAGTATGACTTTTTCTCCGTTATATTTTACCACATCTCCAGCTCCTATTCCGCTTAAAGTGTTGAAGTATTTACTTACTTCTTCTGGAGATGCTCCGGTGCCCTCAGGTTTGTAATCTGCTTTGAATATTATTCCCAAATAGCGCATTAAATGTGCTATTTGGTCTGCACACGACGAGCCATTTATAAGTGCTCCGTCATTATTCAAACATTCGTTTAAAATATTGTCCCATTCAAGCGTACAATTATATGTTGTTCCTCTGTCTGTATAAGAAAATTGCTTTAAGCCCTGAAAACGAGAAAGAGCCTGCGCGGCGGCTACTATTGTACATCCTGTATATGTACCTTCTGAAGGGTGATATTTGTTATATGGTGCACCTTGCTTCCATTTGGTTCTTAATGGTATCCCGACTTCATTTAGTTTGAATACTGTTTGAGTGTTAGGTGGTGCTACTGCTTTCGTCTCTTTTGTGGAATTCTGTATTATTGTATTTGCTGCATATTCCATAAAAAGTTGGAATCCAGGATTTGTGTTTTCTTGTATTGATGTGAAGCAGCCTTGTTCTATAAATCCTAATATAGGAGTTGTACGTTTGTCAGCGGAAACTATTACATATCCTAAATCATCATTCAGGTTGACTATATACATTAGAGTATCAGAGCTATTATGATTGTAGAATGATTTTGATTCAGGTGTTATGCATATTGCAGATATGTCATTTGATATAGTGCGTATTGGTTCATTTTCTCCTTTAGTTACTATTATATTTGTATTCCAGGCATCAATGAAATTATTGACAATGTCTGCGGCTTCCGTTTCGCTTAATTTATAAAAATTTGATACAATATTTTTATTTGTACATATAGTAGGCTCATTGTTCTTTTGACAGGAAATAATGAATAATAGAATATTACACAAAAGAAATATGTAATTTCTTTGTTGAATGTTAGTTTTTACTTTCATATTGCTAATGTTTAGTTATTATAATTCAATGAGCATAAAATTCCTGTAAGATGTGTCTGTACAGGAGTGCATTCAATCAGGTGGTATCATAAATTATTGAAAATAAGAAATTGAAAAATCTGTTGCTGAAGTTCGTCTTTTTGGTGAGGATTACAAATGATTTATTGATAAGATTTCAATAGTGTAAAGTGTTGGACTAAAGGTCAGGATATATGGGGTAGATAGAGTTAACTGACGGTACAAAAACGAAAATGGGAAACCGCTGTTCCACAGGATCAATTAAATTTTATATATAGAAATTGAACCATAGGTTAACCTTACTAATATTTTATGGACACGGGTGTTATTCCGGCATTTCTATTCTGCCTTTGAAGCGGCATACCAGATTGTTGTAATTGTAGATCGATCCGTTGCAGATGTCGCTGTTTTTCTCTATGGTGAATTCAATACGGAATTCCTTGAAGAAATATTGTTCGTTTTCAAAGCAGATACGGAACATCCTGTCTTTTATTTTAATGAGCTGTGCACTTTTTTTGACATTGTTGGCCCGTAATGAGTGTTTGTTGAACTGTCTGCTGTCCGGTGAAAACTCTATTGATGCATATCCGTTGTCGTAATGTATAGAACTGCCATATCCGGACGATGACATATCATTGTCACGTGTCGGTATAAGATCTGATTTGTAATAAAACTCCTCAATGTTTATATGGAATGCTCCATTTTCTGTCAAGAGCGTAGCGGAATTGTTCTCCTGTGAAATTTTCTTTCCCGTACCGCATCCTATTGCAGCCAGGACAATAAGCAAAAAAGTGATCCGTTTCATAAAGTTATCTGTTTGTTATGTTCCGATTCTACAATAGCAGTCATTTGTTTTCCTGGATATATATGATTCTATCAGGTGGTGTCATAAATTATTTTAAATAAGAAATTGAAAAATTCATTGCTAAAGTTCGTCTTTTTTTGTGAGAATTACAAATGATCTCTTGATAAGATTTCAATAGAAAAAGCCAATCCGAATCTGTATTCAGACTAGGGTTGGCTTTTTAATCTTTCCAAAATGAAGATTAAATCTCTATCTGATTATCTCTGCTACTATATCCTTCAATAGAAACGGAATAACACCCACATACATTACACCGTCATCATCTGACCAAAGTTTGCTGTTTCCGTCCAATACAACAATCTTGCGAAAGAAATCGCCTGTATTTCTCAAGGAGAAGGTCTCTTGCACTTTCTTTTCATGAGTATCCACATTCAATGCCGACTGGATATACACTTTGTCATTGCCGACATTGACAACAAAGTCAATCTCGTATTGCGACATCCTGCGTTTGCCTTCTATGACACGGGTCAGTTCCACAATACCGACATCTACGGAATAGCCTCTACGAATCAAATCATTGTAAATCATATTCTCCATCAGGTGCGAACGCTCCTGCTGACGGAAGTTCAACCGGGCATTTCTCAATCCCAGATCCATCGCGTAATATTTCTGAATCGTATCGAAATACTTCCGCCCTTTTACATCCCACCGCTTCGCACTTTGGAAAAGAAAAGCGTCTTCCATATAGTCCAAATAGTTTTTTACGGTGTTGTACGAAGGCTGTTTTCCCATCAATGAGCCGGCTGTATTAGCTAACTTATTCGGATTTGTCAAGGATCCCACCGACGATGACAAGGCATCTGCCAAAGCTCCCAGCATACTGTCATCCTTTAATTTGTAACGTTCTACTATGTCCTTGATATAGACATTCGAAAAGAGTCCTTGCAGATACTTCCGTTTTTCCTTTTCGTCCGGTTCAAGAACTGCCAGAGGCATTCCGCCATACATCATATACTCCTCCAACGCATCGGCTTTCTCCAGTCCGGCAACCGAGAGGTATTCCGCAAACGACAGCGGATACACTTTTATTTCGGAGCCACGGTCACGAAAATTCGTAACTATGTCCTTCGACAACATCTTGGAGTTAGAGCCGGTCACGTACAGATCGATGTTCGGCCGCATCATCAGGTCATTCAAAATGTCGTAAAAAGTAGTATAGAGCATATCCCTGTCTTCTTCCGGAACCAGCGACTCATCGACATCCTCATTTTTCACTTTATACGACAATTGTATCTCGTCAATAAACACATAGAATTTCTTCTCTAAGTTTTGTGTGCGCTCTATGATGTAGTCGTACAGAAGATTAGGATTACGGTATTTGACATCCGACTTTCTGTCGAGTGCCAGCTCCACAAAATCTTCTTTTCCGGCTCCATCCTCAATCAATCGGTTTTTGAAAAGGGTTGAGAGCAGAAAAGATTTGCCGGAACGTCTTATGCCGGTCACAATCTTTACCTTGCCGTTCCAACGTTTTGCAAATAACTGTTCGATGTATTCGCTTCTATCTATTACCATAAGTACCTTTAAGATGTTACTGAAAAAATAGTCGTATAATACGAGTGATTTTTCAGTACAAAGATAATTGTTTTCTTTCAATTACACATAATGTAGCATAAATACTTCATGATTAATAGGCATTTCCCCTGTTCAATCGCATTGAACATAAAGGCATTATTGAACAGATTCTCTTGTTGACTGCAAAATTTCGGCACTAAACTGAAATAGTGCCGATAATTTGCAGGTTTCATTCGTCCTTGTGCCTCAGGCATTATGGGACGCTCCGCCGCCAAATTCCACCAAAATCTATATGAATCTCACGAATTCTTACTATATGTTGAGGTTCTGGCCCATATATACGTCCTGGTCTCGGCATAGTCCAAATAAATTTGGTCTCTGCTCTCTACTTTTACTATATTTGAGTTTCACTCATATATACGTCTTGGTCTCGGCATAATCAAAGTAAACTTTGCTTCTGCTCTCTACTTTTACTATATTTGCACGATTTTGCATTGAAAATATTAAGAATATATAATTATGGAATTGTCAGCTAAGTACAACCCTGCTGAGACAGAGGACAAGTGGTATGCCTATTGGCTTGAAAACAAGTTTTTTCATTCGGAACCGGACAGCCGTGAACCTTATACAGTGGTGATACCTCCGCCTAACGTTACCGGTATTCTTCACATGGGCCACGTGCTCAACAATACGCTCAATGACGTGCTTGTGCGCAAGGCGAGGATGGACGGAAAGAACGCCTGCTGGGTCCCTGGAACAGACCACGCCTCTATAGCTACTGAAAGCAAGGTAGTTGCAAAGCTTAAGGCTGAAGGTATCAGCAAAGAGGACCTGACGCGCGAGGAATTCCTCAAACACGCCTGGGAATGGAAGGAGAAACACGGAGGCATCATTCTCGGCCAGCTCCGCAAGCTCGGTGCTTCCTGCGACTGGGACAGGACAAAATTTACTATGGATCCAGACCTCAGCGAAGCTGTCATCAACACTTTCGTATATTTCTACGACAAAGGTTATATCTATAGGGGAGTAAGGATGGTAAACTGGGATCCGGTCGGTCTTACTGCAGTCAGCGACGAGGAGGTCATCCACAGGGACACCACCAGCAAATTCTACCATCTCAGATATTTTATCTCTGACGGCAACGGAAATCCTACCGACAAATACCTTATAATCGCGACGACTCGTCCTGAGACCATTATGGCCGATGCCGCGATCTGCGTGAACCCTGCTGATGAACGTTATCATTGGCTCAAAGGGAAGAAGGTGCTCGTCCCGCTGATCAACAAGGAAATACCCGTAATAGAGGACAGCTATGTGGAGATGGAGTTCGGTACCGGATGTCTGAAAGTCACTCCTGCGCACGATGTCAACGACTATGAGATAGGTATCAGGCATAATCTTCCAGTGATTGACATCATTGACGATCACGGAAGACTCAATGAGAAAGCTCAGATTCTTGTGGGAGAAGACCGTTTTGAGGCGAGGAAGAAAATCGAAGCTATGCTTCAGGAGGCAGGAAACCTGGAAAAGGTGGAGGACTACACATCCCCTGTCGGATATTCCGAAAGGACAAACGCAGTAATTGAGCCAAGGCTTTCCATGCAGTGGTTCCTTAAGATGGAAGCTCTTGCAAAAGATGCGCTTGAGTCGGTTGAAAGCGGCAAAGTTAAGCTCATACCGGACAAATACAGAAACACATACCGCCACTGGATGGAGAATGTACGCGACTGGTGTATTTCCCGTCAGCTCTGGTGGGGACAGCAGATTCCTGCGTATTATCTTCCTGACGGACGTTTTGTGGTTGCCCCTACAGCAGAAGACGCGCTTGTGAAGGCACGCGAGCTTGATCCGTCGGTTGCACCGGAGCAGCTGAGACAGGATGACGATGTCCTCGATACATGGTTCTCTTCATGGCTCTGGCCGATTTCCGTGTTCGATACCAATAAGGCCGGACATCCTGAGGCCGAGGCCAATGCCGACCTTTCATATTATTATCCTACGAACGACCTTGTGACAGGACCTGATATCCTGTTCTTCTGGGTGGCCAGGATGATCATGGCCGGAAATGAATTTATGAACGACGTGCCATTCCGCAACGTATATCTGACAGGTATAGTAAGGGACAAGCTCGGACGCAAGATGTCGAAGACTCTCGGCAACTCTCCTGACCCTCTTGTCCTTATCGACAAATATGGTGCTGACGGAGTGCGTCTTGGAATGCTGCTCTGCAGTTCTGCCGGCAATGATATCTTGTTTGACGAGTCCCAGGTAGAGCAGGGAAGGAACTTCTGCAACAAGATATGGAACGCCTACAGGCTTGTGTCCGGATGGAATGTGGATGATTCTGCAAAAGCTTCCGATGCTGCGGCTACGGCTGTGAAATGGTTTGAGAACAAGCTGAACGCAGTCCTTGAGACAGTGGAGGACCATTACGCTAAATTCCGTCTTTCGGATGCCCTGATGACTATCTACAAATTCTTCTGGGATGATTTCTGTGCCTGGTATCTTGAACTTGTCAAACCGGCATACGGAGCAGGCATAGACAAGGATACTTATGAGGCTACGGTACGTTTCTTTGACGCCCTTCTCAAGATGATACATCCGTTTATGCCTTTCATAACGGAAGAATTGTGGCAGAATATGGCTGAACGCAAAGAAGGCGAGACTATCATGCTTCAGAGAATGCCTGTGTCCGGAGAATATGACAAGGAATTTATCGTGAAGTTTGAAATGGCCTGTGAGGCAGTCGTTTCAATACGTGGAATACGTCAGCAGAAAGGGCTTTCACCTTCAAAGGACGCGCTTGAGCTCAAGGTGAAAGGAGACTTCCCTGAAGAAGTGCTGCCTGTCATTACCAAACTGGCGAATATAACTTCGGTAACACAGTCGGAGGCCGGTGCGGACAACGGTGCCGGAGTATCCTTTATGGTAAGGACTGTAGAGATGTTCGTTCCTCTTACCGGACTTGTGAATGCCGATGAGGAAATCGCCAAGTTGGAGGCAGCATTGGAATATCAGGAGAAATTCCTTGCCGGAGTAAGGAAGAAACTCTCCAATGAGCGTTTTGTGGCCGGTGCTCCGGAGCAGGTGGTCGCTGTGGAGAGGAAAAAGGAGGCTGATTCCCTTTCAAAGATCGAGAGTATAAAGGCTTCTCTTACCGCCTTGAAAAAATAAGTGCTATGATGCGTTCCGAACTTGAACTGGCGATCAGGTACTATGAAACTGATCAGATGGGCATTGTCCATCATTCCAACTATATACGCTTTTTTGAATGCGGACGCTCGGATATGATGGCAAAATGCGGACTCCCGATTGAAAAGATTGAGGAGGAAGGTGTTATGTTGCCGATAGTGGCGGTCGAATGCCATTATAAGATGCCTGCCAAGATGGGAGATACGATCAGGATCGTGTCAATTATTGAGAAGGTGCCCCTTGCTAAGCTTGTGGTCAAAAGTGAAATATACAACCAGAACGGGGATCTTCTCGTGTACGGATCTGTCACTCTTGGCTTTATAGACTCGCATACACGGCATCCAGTGCGATGTCCGGACAGTCTGGCCGGAGTAATAGAGGCGAATCTCTGATCCGCTTCCGATTAAGTAGTATATATGATTTCCATCAATTCACTGACAGTTGCTTACGGCGGGTTTGTCCTGCTGAATGATATTAATTTCCATATAAGCGAGAATGACAAGATAGGTCTTGTCGGAAAGAATGGTGCGGGAAAATCCACCATTCTCAAGCTTATATGCGGTATCCAGAGCCCTACTTCCGGCAAAGTGGCCGTACCCTCAGGCGTGAAGATCGGCTATCTTCCGCAGATTATGGAGCATCACAGAGGAAAAAGCGTCATTGATGAGGCTATGACTGCCTTTTCCGAGATTTTCGGACTTGAAGACGAGCTTGAGAAGGTTGTAGCCGAACTTGCCCAAAGGGAGGATTATGAATCAAAGGAGTATCAGGAGCTTATTGTCAGGATGAATGATATCAATGACAGGCTTGCGATGTCCCATTCCGATGCTCCGAGAGTCCAGGCCGAGCGTACGCTCATAGGACTGGGATTCAAATATGAGGAGCTTTCCAGGCCGACGGAGACTTTCAGCCAGGGATGGAATATGCGTATAGAGCTTGCGAAGATTCTGCTTTCCAAGCCTGATGTGCTGCTTCTTGACGAGCCGACAAACCACCTTGACATAGAATCCATCGAGTGGCTTGAAGGATATCTGAAGGAATATAAGGGCTCGCTTGTGCTGATCTCGCACGACAGGAAGTTCCTTGACAATATTACAGGGCGTACTGTCGAGATCATGCTCGGGAGGATTCATGACTACAAGGTTCCTTACAGTCAGTATCTTGAACTCCGGCAGGAGCGTCTTGCACAGCAGAGGGCTGCATACGAGAACCAGCAGAGGATGATAGAAAAGACCGAAGAGTTCATAGAGAAGTTCCGCTACAAGCCTACCAAGTCAAACCAGGTCCAGTCCCGTGTCAAAGCTCTTGAAAAACTGGACAGGATAGAGGTGGATATGGAGGACAAGTCGGCTCTTGCCGTGAAATTCCCTCCGGCTCCACGTTCCGGGGACATAGCATATAAATCTTCCGGAATGAAAGTGGGCTACGGTGAGAAGGTGGTGTTCTCTGATGCCGGAATCGAGGTGCGCAGAGGCGAGAAAGTCGCTCTCGTGGGAAGAAACGGAGAAGGAAAAACCACCCTGATGCGTGTGATAATGGGAGAGCTTCAGCCTATGGCCGGAGAATCCAGGACAGGATATAATGTGAATATAGGATATTATGCCCAGAATCAGGAGGATATCCTTGATAAGGAGGACACTGTATTCGGAACGCTTGACCGTATTGCCGTTGGGGACATAAGGACAAAACTCCGTGATATCCTTGCCGCTTTTCTGTTCAAGGGAGAGGATATTGACAAGAAAGTCGCCGTGCTGAGCGGAGGCGAGCGTGCAAGGCTTGCAATGGCCAAGCTTATTCTCAAGCCATACAACCTGCTTGCCCTCGATGAGCCGACCAACCATATGGATATCAGGTCAAAGGACATCCTCAAACAGGCTTTGAAGGCGTATGACGGCACTCTGATAATAGTGTCCCACGACAGGGATTTCCTTGACGGACTGGTGGACAAGCTGTATGAGTTCCGTGACGGGAAAGTCAAGGAGCATCTTGGAGGAGTGCAGGATTTCCTTGAGAGGAGACGTCTGGAGAATCTGAATGAGCTTGAAAGGCATTACAGGGAGGAAGAGTCAAAGCCGGCTGAGGTCGTGGAGAAAAAGGCGGCTTCACAGCAGGAGTACCAGGAAAGAAAATTCATATCCAAGGAAGAGAGGAAGATAAAGCACAGGATATCTTTTCTGGAAAAGGCGATAGGCGAGACTGAGGAAAAGATGAAATCAATTGAAAGCAGGCTTGCCAGTCCTTCGGAAGGTGATGACTATATGGAGCTTACAAGAGAATATCTGGAATTGAAAAGAGATTTGGATTTCAAGACGGAGGAGTGGATGGACCTGTCCTCCAAATTTGAATAGTCCGCAAAATATATAGATATGGAAGAAAACAAAATGCAGTATCTGTTCGGGATGCATCCTGTGATTGAGGCAGTCAGGGCAGGGAAGAAATTTGATAAGGTGTTGCTGAAAAAGGGACTTGAAGGTCCTCAGTTCAGGGAACTTATGGAGCTGCTCCAGGCAAACGGGATTCCGTTCCAGTTCGTGCCTGTTGAAAGGCTTGAGAGGGTAGTGCGCGGAAAGCATCAGGGTGCAGTAGCATATATTTCCCAGATTGAGTATGTCTCTCTGGAGGATATTGTCAACAACGCGCTGGCACAAAGCGAAAATCCCGTTCTTGTCATCCTTGACGGAGTCTCAGATGTCCGTAATCTCGGAGCTATCGCGAGGTCTCTGGAATGTGCGGGAGGAAACGGAATCATCGTGCCGGCAAAAGGCGGTGCGGCAATCAATGCAGAAGCTGTGAAGGCGTCCGCAGGCGCGCTGATGAGAATTGATACCTGTAAAGTACCGAATCTGAAACTTGCGGCCTATTATTTGAAACAGAGCGGATTCCGTCTTATAGCAGCAACGGAAAAAGTTGACAGGCTGATATACGATGTCGATATGACTGGTCCCTGCGCAATCATTATGGGGTCTGAAGGCAAAGGCATATCTCCGGCAATGCTCGCTCTTGCTGATGACAAGGCAGCCATTCCGATGTCAGGTATGATATCATCATTGAATGTCTCTGTCGCGACATCCATAATGCTGTATGAAGCAGTAAGACAGAGAACAGGTAAATAATTTGTATATGAAGAAGATTCTTTTTGTTTTGTCGGCTCTTGTTTGCTCCGCCGCCGGTCTTTCCGCACAGCAGGTGGTCATTACACACGATTATTCCGCTTTTTCCGGAGTCCAGACGAGCAATTCCTTTGACCTGTCATTTATGCCGTCCGACCATTATTCTATAAAGATAACGGCGGATACCGCACTGGAGGATTATATCCTGGCATACGTCAAGGAAGGAGTGCTTGTCCTGGAAGTGGATGAGAAAGGAATGCCTTCCGATGTCAAAAAGGAATTCAAAGCAAAAAACAATGCCGCTCCTGCAGTAAAGGCTGTGATTTTCGCACCGAAATTCAATTTCCTGGTACTTGGAGGAAATTCGTCAGTTACGTCCGAGCATACTATAGATACCGACCTGTTCAGTATAACCGCGTCCAAATCGGCCGTAGTCAGCAGGCTTGGAATCAAAGCGGAGAAGATACTTGTCAATATATCCAACAAGGCAAAGGTCTATGCAAACTGTGAAGCATCGTCTTCATTGACCGTGAATGCAGAACACAACAGTCTGGCTGACCTTAAGATAAAGACAGGCACGCTTGACGTATCAAGCTGCAATTTTGCCGTAGTGGAGCTGGTAGGTGATGCGGACGGCATAAGAATGTCCTCAGAAGGCAACTCCAAAATAGAATACAATAATGTTCGTCCTTGACTCGCATTGTGACACCCCGTCCCAGATAATGAGGCTGAGGGATCTTGCATTGGATAACGACCATTCCCAGGTGGATTTCCCGAAATTGAAACGCGGCGGTGTTGACGGCGCGTTTTTCGCCGTTTATACGCCGTCTTCATTCCGGACCGGAAAGGAGGCTTATGAATATGCCTGCAGACTTGTTGATGTCACGATTGATGCAGTGAAGGCAAATCCTTTCCGGTCGTCTCTGGCTTTGAGTCCGGATGAAGCCTTGTCAAACAAGTCCAAAGGATTGTTTTCCGTATTTCTCGGTATGGAAAACGGAAGCCCTATAGGCAATGACCTGTCCCGGATCGGAGAGTTCTATGACAAGGGGATAAGGTATATGACACTCTGCCACTCCGCTGACAATGAAATATGTGATTCCTGCGCCTCCAGGGCCGGAAGGTGGGATGGACTTAGTCCGTTCGGAAGGGAGGTGGTTACGGAGATGAACAGGCTCGGAATGATGGTGGATGTGTCGCATATATCCGACAAGTCTTTTTATGACGTGCTTGAATGCTCGAAGGCACCTGTTGTGGCAACCCATTCGTGCTGCCGTGCAATAGCCGGCCATCCGCGGAATATGACTGATGATATGATCCGTGCGCTGGCTGCAGAAGGCGGAGTGATACAGATAAATTTTTTCCCGGTCTTTCTTGATGACGGATTTTCCGGAGTCCTGGACAGGAGCGGGCTGTATGACAGAGGCGAGAGCATAGAGGAGGAGTTTATCGCAGATCCTGGAGATGCGGCAAAAAGGAGGAAATGGTACGGGATTCTGGATGAGCTATCGGCTCTGGACAGGCCTTCATACAAAAGGATTGCAGACCATATCGATCACGTTGTCGGGCTTGTCGGGATTGACTATGTGGGAATCGGATCAGATTTTGACGGAATCTGCGTGACTCCGGACGGACTTGAAGATGTCTCTATGGTACCTGTGCTGTTTGAGGAACTGCGTGTGAGAGGTTATTCTGAATCCGATATCGCCAAGATTGCAGGAGGCAACTTCTTCAGAGTGTTCCGTGAGGTCATATCCGTTGCTTCCCGGCTTCAGAACGTTTCCGGTACACCACAACGATTGTAACAGTGATACGGAACCCTGTGTGGGAAAATGGGCCCGAATAGGGTGTTTATTAAACATAACAAAAATGTTATAAGTAATAACAAGTTTGTTTTTCTTTCTGTTTATTAACTATTTATATAAGATTCTATTTCTTTCCTTAGGATATTCAATGCAGACGATGCAAAACGTTCTATATTGCGTTTGCGGTCTCCCTTGAAAAGGAAACTGAATGTCTTCGTGCGGGTTGGAGTACATACTCCGATCCATACAAGGCCGGTCGGTTTCTCTTCTGAACCTCCGCCAGGTCCGGCTATTCCTGAGGTGGCGATCGAGAAGTCACTGCCTGTTATTCTCTTTACTCCTTCGGCCATTTTTGCAACGCATTCGCTGCTGACGGCACCATATACGTCTATGATTTCCTTAGGGACGCCGAGTACATTTTCTTTTACGGAATTGGAATATGATGTCACTGATCCCAGATAATATTCAGATGAACCGGGAATGGAAGTCATCAGTTCTGAAATCATTCCTCCGGTGCAGGACTCGGCCGCACTTACGGTCTTTCCTGATTTTCTCAGCAGTGTGCCGATTCTGTTCTGGAGAGTGTCATCGCATTCGGAATAGATTATGTCACCGAGAATTTCTTTCAGTTTTGAAATCTCACAGTCAATCCTGCTCTCTTCATCAGCTTTGTCGCCTCCGTATATGGAGAGACGCAGCCTTACTCCCGTGAGCGCGTTCGGCAGATAGGCGAGATGCATATCCGAAGGAAGTCCGTCCTCCCAATTTTCTATCATTTTGGACAGGGCCGACTCTGCGACGCCGAAAGTCATCACTGTCTTGTGATGTATGTCTGTAAGGCTGTAATGTTTTCTGATATCTTCTATTATGTCTCCGACTGCTCCTATGGCCTCAAAAGGAACTCCGGGAAGCGAATATAATGTCGCTGCGTGTCCGAATTTTTCCTCTCCGAAACGGAAGACCATCACGGGGGCTGTACCCATACGGTTGATGATTACCTCACACCTGTCCGGTACGGATGCCTGGGCCCTGTTGATGTCAAGCATATCCAGGCCTCTTGCCTTCAGGATCCTGTGCACGATTTCAAGCTGACCCTGGTGCTCCACATATCCGCTGCTGCCGGACAGTTCAGCAAGAGCGGCTTTTGTTATGTCGTCTTTTGTCGGGCCGAGCCCTCCTGTGACAATCACGATGTCATTTGCCCGGAGTTCGGATGTGAGGTTGTCTATTATCTCATTCCTGTCATCACCGATGGACAGCATCCTGGTCACTTTGACTCCTGTACTTCCAAGGGCTTTTGAAATATTCGACGAGTTTGTGTCGACAATCTGTCCGATAAGAATCTCGTCACCTATAGTGCATATAGAGGCTGTGGTCATAAAGTCTTTGCTTTTTTCTGAAGATATTTCAGAATGCCTTTTACAAGTCCCGGGCCTTCATATATGAAACCGGAGAATATTTCAATCAGACTTGCGCCCGCTTCAAGCATCTCTTCTGCCTGCTCCGGAGACATGATGCCTCCAACACCTATTATGACAAGGTTTCCGCCTGTCTTTCCGTGTATGTATCTGACCAGTTCAAGATTCTTCCTGTAGACCGGTGCTCCTGACATTCCTCCGTTGCCGATCTCGTCTATCTTGTCCTGGCTTATGGTCAGTCCGTCACGGCTTCTTGTAGTGTTTCCTGCCACAATTCCGTCAACTCCTGACATCATACAATATTCGATGATTTCATCGAGCTGCTGATGGGGGATGTCAGGGGATACTTTGACAAGAATCGGCCTGTACTCGTCATAGTACAGTCTCAGGTCGAGCAGCCTGTCCACTATGTCCGACAGGAATGATACGTCCTGAAGCTCCGAAAGTCCGACCACATTCGGGCATGAAATGTTCACCACGAACATATCCACGAAATCATACAGGAGAGCGAAGGCTTTTTCATAGTCTTTTGCGGCATCTTCGTTTATGCTCGTGGAATTTTTGGATATATTGCCGGCAACGATTATTTCCGGGCGGTTTCTTCGCAGATTTTCAATTGCGTATCTTACTCCTTTGTTGTTTATGCCCATCCTGTTGATTATGGCCCTGTCCTTAACGACTCTGAACAGTCTAGGCTTCGGATTGCCGTCCTGCGGCTCAGGGGTAAGTGAACCTACTTCCACAAATCCGAATCCGAAGTTCGCCATATCGTTATAGTGCTCTGCATTCTTGTCCAGTCCTCCGGCAAGTCCGACAGGATTCTTGAATTTCATTCCAAGGACTTCCTTCTCAAGCTCCGGGGTATCCCTCTTATATATGAGTCTTGTTATTGAATTTGCAAAGGGTATGTACCTCAATGCTGTCAATGCCGAAAACGTGATCTGGTGTGCTGTCTCCGCGTTGAAGCGGAACAGTACAGGTCTGAGTAGATGCTTGTACATAAAATATGAATTTTCCGCCCGCAAATATAGTAAAAAGCGAGAGCGGAAACAAAGTTTACTTTGGTTACGCCGAGCGCACAACGTATATATGAGCGAAGCTCAAATATAATAAAAACCTCTAAAATTCCTGAAATGTATTGTCGTCGTAAAATACGATAATTTTGGTGGCTTTTCTCTGTTTTACAGCCTGTTGTGTGTTGCCATCTAAAGCATTCAATGTATCCGTGAGTTCATTTTTCAGAGTCTCCCTTGCCTCCTGTGCGGAAATTTCCTCTTCCTGCTCCTGTCCGTCGTTGAGATTGAACAGATTTATTTCTTCTGTTTCAGTCTTTGAGGATATGGCAGGGGTGAAGCTGACAGATTGCTCATAGTCCGGAGAGTTCCGGTACATCTTTCCTTTTCCGGTAAGCAGCCATTCTATATTGAGGTCTGGGTAGCGTCTCATCGTGTTTATGATAAAATCATAGCCGGGTTTGTTCCTTCCGGCGATGATGTGGGAGACCCCGGCTCTTGCGACTCTGATCGAGTCTGCGAACTGGGCCTGGGTGATGTTTTCCGCTGCCAAAAACTGCTGCAATCTGCTATTCATAATTGTTATCGTTTGATTTACAAATGTAAGAAGAAAAAACGAAACAAAAGTAAATTTTGTTTAATAACAAATGTGAATATGGAAGTGTGAGAAATGCAATAGATTGATAAATTACTTTATAT
>VSOK01000033.1 GCA_009774765.1 Bacteroidales bacterium | reverse complement strand
ATTAAAATAAATGGAGGTACGTGGACGCGCGGTTTTCGGGTCAAAAGGGGTTGGTGTAAGTGTGCCGTACTGCACACTTCCACCAACCACTTTTGTCATGATCACCAACCAAAAATGTCTATTATACCATTTTCAGCGCGTTCTTATGTATGTTCAGTCCCGTCCTTACATAGGAAACCGTGACACCCCCAGTGACAACTGACGAGGTAGCATAGTCATAGAAAAGCCAGTCCGCGCTTAGCTGCAGACGACCGGAACCTGTTTTTTTCAATTTGGCATCCCTGATGTACGACACGTCAAGCCTATGATCATCATCACTGAGACCGAGGTCACTTATAACATCAAACGACACGGCACCATCCAGGTCTATAACGAACATAAGAGAGGCGAACCATCTTAGGCCATCCGGAGCGCAGCTGATTCCTCCTGCCGATGAAGAACTGCGTTCAACACCCTGGAACGGAAGAGCGATGCTCACACTGCCGTCAAAAACTCCACTTGGAAAATCAAGGCTATTGGACTGGACGACTGCAGCGGCCTCATCACCGATATCAACAAGAGCAAAGCCCTTAAGTTCGTCATACAAGTCCACGGAAGAATTGCCGTCATTATCAAGATCCAATGGTAAGCCATCCCACGCAATTGACTCTATGCGATATGTGCCTTCAATAGAATAGTAGGCCTCCTCCTGTTCAACAGTAATTGAAGGCTGCCTGCAGCATCCCGCAACAAGCAGACAAAAGACTAAAAACAAAATCCTTTTCATTCCGATAATTTTTTATTGCGCAAAATTATGGCAAGCACTATATCATCGCCAAATTTTTATCCTCACTTTTTATTATAGGATAAAACACTGACAATCAATCACATTACCACACACATCAATAAAAAGAGTCAAAATGACACATTTGATTTTTCAGCCATAACCCGTTGAATATCACAAATCTGAAGCAAATGAGACTTAACAATGACAGGTGAGATTGAAATCAGTCAAGTTCACGCATCTTCTGCTTAAGAAAGAAATCTATTTTCATCTGTCTTTTGGGAATACCAAGCTTGCCACGAATTGTGCTGTTCACTAAGATGGGTATCTGTAACACACTGTATATCAAACGATTGCAAAACAGTATATCTTATATAGGCTATACTGTTTTGCAACTTATTGAGTTTCACTGCATTGCAGAGACCCACCTGTCAATTGATTCAAGCCGGCATACTATTGACATATTTTTCCGGAGAACACACAAAACAATAAGCCGGCTAAAAGTGAATTCAGCCGGCTTCATAATATTGTGCGACCTTTACTTAAAGTACAGGTCCGATAGCGGCCCTACAGCATGACTTTTATCTCATATATTCTATACGGACTTCAGAATCAGTCATTTTTTCAGTGCCTTCAAGCACAACATGCAGATAATTGAACTTCCAGGCCTCCCCTTTCTTCAAGTCAATAGGAATCTCCACGACAGGATTATCCTTACCCACAGTCAAGCCGATGTTGTCCTTTTTGAAGCGCACCCAACCGGCTCCATTCAACTGGACAAGCTTAAGAGTCACGTCATCAACGCCTCTCACCCAGCGGAATCTTATGCCTTTGATGGAAGCATAGTCCTCAGGAGTTACCATACGTATAATTCTGGTACTTCCGTCAGTCATTTCAAATGAATCCCATCCCGGCAGGATATCATAATCAATAGTAATATCCTTGGCATCCTCTACAAGCTTTTTTGCCTCAGCTACCAGATCCGTTATCTTTTCCGCTTCTGATACTCCACGAGTCTCCTCAGCAAACTTGTACTCCCAGGCATCAAAATCAAAAGGACGGCCTTCTTTCTGAGAATCAAAATAATGCTTCCACCTCGGGATATAATAGTCACGGATAAGACCGGACCACATCTTACAGCCGTAGTCGTTAAGGCCATCATGCCTCTTACCTTGTCCCCACGTAGTCACAAGCCGTTTTGAATCAATCTCATAACTGTCTTTTTCAGCCTCTGTATCTCCCCAGCTGCGAGCAAAGTCCACCCAACGTTCAAGCCTGGTGACCGGATTCATTTCAAAGAATCTGTCCGCACGCGACATCAGGTCAAAAAATCTTGTCTCCATAGCCTCAGCCTTCTCTCTATCCCCGTTGAGATATGCCTCGTGAATATTGATGGCCAGAAGTTCCGCCTTGCCGAAAGCATAGAAACCAGCCCACAGGGCAAGATCGGTAAGATAATCCTTATTGGTTCCCAGCTCATCTGCGCAGGCTATAAACGATTCTATTCCGGCAAAATGCTCAGGAGAAATATCATAACGTCCTCCAAGTCCATAGAAAGGCTGCTGCTGAATCCTGTACTCTGCACGGCTTGTGCACATACCATAGGATGATTCAAGCATATTATCCCAATAATCAAGCATAGACTCAGGGCATTTGCCATAACGTGTAACAGTGTAGTTTTTAAGCCATTCACGTATATCCTGCCTGGATGTACTCCATGCAGCATCCGCAATAATCTCATATATTACCTCATTGCTTTCTATTCCCTCCGGAGCCGTACCGTAGGCGACAAGATTGCCTTTATTCGGCGATGTCAGTGCGTTCAGATGGCCGTTGAGATAGAAATCAAGATCTCCTACCGGACAGGTACGCCCGCCGAAGTTAGGAACGGTACTATACAGCCATTTCTTTCCGAAAATGCCCTTTGCATAGTTCCAGGTGTACTCATTCTCCCAAATTCCGTAGTTGAAATCAACACTCAGGTCAAGTATAAGAAGCTTTTCATCCGGCACCTGCGAAAGAAGAGCACGGATGCTTTCCGGATCCCAGATATGACGCTGGTAGCCGAACATCCATCCCTGCATAACCCATATAGCATCAGGATTGGCATCAGCAATAGAGCTGTACACAGCTTTTCCATAAGAAGCGAGCTGGTCAAAACGCTCCTTGGTGCCTTTCTCCGCAAACGGAAGCTCCATTTCATTGAAACTGTCAGCCAAATAATACCGGCATTTCCCGAACTCCTTTTCCCATTCGTATATATACTCCGTTGAAATCTTCCTGAACAGCTCCGTCTCAGGGAAGATGAAGCTGGACACATAGTCAGGTCCTCCTCCCCACCCTGTCTTCACAAGCTCAGCTTCAGGGAAAACCCTTTTGATGCCCTGCGGAACAAATCCTGCAAAGGCATTGAAAACAGGAGACATTCCCAGTTCACTCATTCTGTCTATAATCTTATGCTCAAGGGCGATACTTTTGTCATAGAAGCTCTGGGAGAGATTTCCGTCAAGTTTCGACATATTTCCCATTCTGAACCACGGGAAATGGGCCACTCCTGTAACAAATTCCCCGATCTCTTCCTCTGTAAGACCGAATTTTCTCCATACCCTGGCAAAAATAGCCTCGCTTCCAATCGGCGACAGCGGCATATCTATTCCATGTAGAGCCATCCAGTCTAGTTCTCTTTCCCATTCTTCCCATCCCCAGTAAGGAGTCGTGTAGCCGAAGGTACATACATTAAAATACTGACGGTGTTCAAAAGGTGTGGTGACAACTTTGAGAGCCTGATCCGGAAAATGTTCAGGAAGACGGATATTATTCACCGTCCATGTGAACATTCCATAATTATTCTTGGTAACATAGTCATAGAATCCATGGCAGACAGCTGTAGTTGAACTGCCTTTAACTATAAGTTTCCCTTTTACGACTTCCGTGGAAAAGTACTCTCCGCTCTGAATAGGCCCCGTGACCTCCAAAGACAATTTTTTCGGGAAATAACCCAACGTACGGGTTATAACTCCTTCAGCGGCCTTGCCTGCTTTCCTGTTTATGTCGCCGGCTGCATTGAGGCGTATGACCGGAGCCATAAGCAATATGGCAACGATGCACGCCAATCTAAAATGGTGGTTTTTCATTTTGATTTAGAATAAGCGTTAATAATCCTACTCAACTATGTGAGTATAAGTTCATTACATTTAATCTAAAAGCCACCGGCATTGATAATCGGAGCTAATTTATCTAAAAAATAGATAATCCGCAAGAAAACAGAAAAAATATTATAATTTTAAACGAATCACGATTGCAGGGCTTGTTTTATTTCACATTTTTCACAACATTTGTGACAAATCTAAAGCTGACCGATTTGATGATCACCCATTAACCAACACAAAACAATAACCATCATCTTTCATAATATATGAAGAGAATCAAAATGCCAAGTATTGCATTGCTCGCATCATTATTGGTGTGCATCGGATGCAATGACCATATCGCTCAGGACACGATAGTTATCCAAAGCGTTACAAATCAGGATTTTGACCACAACGGTGGATTCGGCACCGCAGTAATCGCCGCCATGGGGGGGGAATTTCAGCTGAATCTTCTGCGCCTGAATGGCTTCGTGTAAGCACAGCCAAATCCAACGTTATCTTCAACGTCTTCTCCCATACCGGTGACAAAGAACGATCAGCAACTGTCACCGTCCACTCCGAAGGTATGAAACCGGCAAGTTTCAAAGTCCGGCAATCCGCATTCGAAGGCATTATCGTAAGCAAGGAAAATCTTAATTTCTCTGATTCCGAAAAATCTATTCTGACTCTGGTCAGCAGCACATCCGCCTATTCCGTAGAGATCAAAGAAAATCCAGGAAACATATTCTCATTCACAACAGACGAATCAGGCGTCACATTCACAGTAAACAGGTCACAGAACCGTCAGAATTACTCCGGACGTGCCAGTATAATTCCCGAAAACCCTGATATCGCACCGATATACATAAACCTGAACCTTCCTAAAAAGGACGACTACCATTACCTTTCAGGAATATGGACTGTCGCCCAAAACACGGACGTGTCAGGAGACAAGAGCGATTTCGTGTTTACTCCGGCAATCCCTCTTGCATCTTTCAATGTAGCCGTACAAAAAGCCCCTCTCACGGATTATCCGCTGACAGCAGAGTATATTCAGGGCAAAGTACGCATCGGCGTACAGGGCATCGGCATCAATCAGGCCACCGATACATATTATAATATACATTTCAACGGAGGCACGTCAGACAACCCGAACGGGACATATATTTTCTCCACACCCGGATCTGCGGCATGGGATGCCGTTCCAGAATTTGACGAAGCGACTCATACGATTACCCTCAAGTTTGAGAATGCACAGCTGGACAACAGCCGCATTCCACGCAGTATGAATTTCTGGTGCGGTCAAGGAGCATATTTCAATTTCCAGACAAAAATTGTCTCATACGAAAAACTTATTCTTACCAAAGAATACATAGACTAATCCCAGAATATGAAAAATATAATTGCAGCCCTGCTGCTGTCCGGGATGTTTGCGTTATCCGCAAATGCCCAGACTCTCACTGTAACCGGAACAGTAAGGGATACTGAAGGCGAACCTCTGATCGGGGTTGTGGTCTCCGTAGAAGGGTCCACGACAAATGCAGCCGTTACAGATATCGCCGGTAACTATTCCTTGACAAATGTTCCTGCAAATGCAAAGATCGAGGCTTCATGTCTCGGCTATACCAATGTGACCAAACAGGCTGCCGCCAAAGTGGATTTCATACTTTCGGTCAGCAACGAGCTTCTCAGCGAAGCCGTCGTCACAGGTATGACCACTACTGACAAACGTCTCTTCACCGGTGCCACGGACCAGCTGTCGGCCGTGGATGTAAACCTGAGCGGTATAGGTGAAATCTCCCGTTCATTGGAAGGCAAATCAGCTGGCGTATCAGTCCAAAACGTATCCGGAACATTCGGTACCGCTCCAAAGATCCGTGTACGCGGAGCAACATCAATATATGGAGACTCCAAACCGCTCTGGGTGGTAGACGGAGTTATTATGGATGATGTAGTCGATGTCGACGCAAGCTCGCTCTCCTCCGGAGATGCGACAACGCTCATATCGTCCGCCATAGCTGGACTCAACTCGGACGATATCGAAAGTTTCCAGATTCTGAAGGACGGCTCCGCAACCTCCATATATGGAGCACGTGCAATGGCCGGTGTCATTGTCGTCACCACCAAAAAAGGAACCCCTGGTCTTACCCGTGTAAGCTACAACGGAGAGTATACCATACGGCTTGTACCTTCATACTCCGAATTCAATATAATGAATTCACAGGAACAGATGTCCGTATATGAGGAGATGTACCAGAAAGGATGGCTGAACTTCACAAGAAGAGTATATTCATCCGAAGGCGGCGTATACACCAAAATGGCCCAGCTCATCAACACATACGACCCTTCTACCGGAAAGTACATGATCGAAAACACGGAGGCTGGCAGAAAAGCTTATCTCCGGGAAGCGGAAATGCGCAACACGGACTGGTTCAAGGAACTTTTCCGGCCTTCCGTGCAGCACAGCCACTCAGTAAGCATCTCGTCCGGAACAGAGAAAGGATCGTACTATGCATCTCTTGGTGCTTTAGTGGATCCGGGATGGTCAATACAAAGCAAAGTGAACCGCTACACGGCCCTTTTCAACACCTCCCAGAAAATATTCAAGGATTATGTCACTATGAATATCATAGCAAATGCCTCTTACCGCCAACAGCGTGCACCGGGATCGCTCAAATCCAATTTGAACGCATCATCAGGAGAGGTGACCCGTGACTTTGACATAAATCCATATTCCTATGCACTGAGGACATCAAGGACGCTTGATCCGGATGAATACTATACAAGGAACTATTCTCCGTTCAACATCAAGCATGAGCTTGCCAACAACTATATGGATCTTGCTGTAATGGACACGAAATTCCAGGCCGAAGTCAAGATAAAGCCCGTCAAGCCGCTGGAGATATCATTGCTGGGAGCTATCAGATATCAGAACTCATCTACGGAGCACAACATAAAGGACAACTCGAATCAGGCTATGGCATATCGTGCCGCACATACCAAAATGATCCAGTCCGGAAACCCGTTCCTGTACCAGAACCCGGACCTTCCCGGTTCCGACAAATACAGTGTCCTTCCTCAAGGAGGTATTCTCAAGAAGAGCAAGTATTCCGCACTCAGCCAGGATTTCCGAATTTCCGCATCATACAATCAGATATTCAGCAGAAAGCATATAATCAATGCCTATGCGGCAATGGAAGTCAATGCGCTTGACCGACACTCGACTTCATTTGACGGCTGGGGGCTTCAATACGAGTCCGGTGAGACACCGTTCTATATTCTTGACCTGTTCAAGAAGCAGCTCGAGGAGAACATACAGTATTACAGTATGAGCAATACGCACGAGCGCAATGTAGCATTTGCCACTACCGCCTCATATTCATACGACTACCGTTATACCATCAACGGGACATTCCGTTATGAAGGTTCGAACCGCCTTGGCCGGGCACGCTCTGCAAGATGGCTTCCGACGTGGAATGTAGCAGGCAAATGGGCCACAGACCAGGAAAAGTTCTTCAAAGCATTGAAACCTGCGCTTTCAAGCCTGAACTTCCGGGCCTCCTACTCACTGACGGCAGACAGAGGTCCGGCATGGGTGAACAACTCCACCGCTCTCTTCTATCCGTCAAACCCTTGGCGTGGCGACAGTGAAATAATGGAGCCTGCGCTTTATCTTTCCTCCATAGAGAATTCCGAGCTTACATACGAGAAGAAGCACGAATTCAACTTCGGCTTTGACATCGGATTCATAGACGACAGGATATGTCTCGCGTTTGACACATACAGAAGAAACAACTTTGACCTTATCGGCAACGTCGTCACACAGGGCCTTGGCGGAGTCTCAAACAAGATGGGCAATGTGGCTGCGATGAAATCTTCCGGAGTCGAGCTTTCACTCTCTACCAGAAACATTGAAAAGAAGAATTTCAGCTGGAGCACAAACTTCATTTTCTCACACATGAACAATGTCGTGACAAAGCTGGACACTTATCAGACAGTGATAAGCTACCTTACCGGAACCGGATATTCTATGGAAGGAATGCCTCGCGGAGCAATGTTCTCCCTCAAGTTCATGGGATTGGACGAGGACGGCATACCGACATTCCTGGACAAGGACGGCAACATTACTTCAACAGGCATACATTTCCAGGAGATGAGCAACTTCAGCAACCTGAAGTACGAAGGACCGGTAGATCCTACGATAACCGGAAGCTTCGGCAATATATTCAGGTTCTACGGTTTGATCCTCAACATATTCATGACATATTCATTCGGCAATGTCGTGCGTCTTGACCCGATTTTCTCCAGCGGATATTCTGACCTTACGGCAATGTCCAGAGAATTCAAGGACCGCTATGTAAATCCGGGTGACGAAAAACGCACCAATGTGCCTGTCATTGCGAGCACGCGCCAGAACAACCGGATAAACAACCTCGGAAATGCATACAACGCATACAATTACTGCGACCAGCATGTGGCCAAGGGAGACTTCATCCGTCTCAAGGAAGTGTCGATCAGCTATGAACTTCCAAAGTCTGCAGTATCCAGGATTATGCTGAACAGCCTTGCATTCAAGATTCAGGGAACCAATCTCTGCCTTCTCTATTCAGACAGGAAACTTGAAGGCCAAGACCCGGAATTCCTCAATGCAGGCGGTGTGGCAGTGCCTATGCCAAAGCAGATAACACTGACATGCAAGATCGGTTTTTAACGAATGATTTAAAAGATGAAAAGAATTACCACAATAACAGTTTCATTCCTGGCTATCCTATGTATGTCATCCTGCAATGACTTCCTTGACACGCTGCCGGACAACAGGACTGAAATAGATTCTGTGGAAAAGCTCCAGAAGCTTCTTGTAACGGGATATTCCTCAAGAACATTCTCCCGCTATTTCGAATACGCTTCAGACAATGTCGAGCTGTTCACGGAAAACAATACAAACACCAATATTCTTATTGACCAGAACTACAACTGGGAGGCAATCACAGAGGCCGACAATGAAAGCAATGTGAACATCTGGCAGAATTATTATCAGATGATAGCAACAGCCAATGCGGCACTCCAAGCCATCGAGAAGATGGGGACACCGGCGGAAACACTCCCCTACAAGGGCGAGGCCCTGTGCTGCCGTGCATACGCTCATCTATGTCTCACAATGATATATTGTCTGCCATACGATCCGGCCAAAGCGTCAGGATATCTTGGAGTCACATATATGGACAAGCCTGAGACCACTCTAAATCCGAAATATACAAGAGGCGATCTCCAGACTACATACGAAAAGATCCGGAAGGATATAGAAGAGGCACTTCCGCTGATGAATGACGATGCTTATGAGGTACCGGCATATCACTTCAACAGGTCTGCCGCATACGCCCTCGCCACACGCTTCTATATATACAGCGGACAATGGGAAAAAGCGGTAGAGACGGCAAATGCCGTCCTGGGATCCGACCCGGCAGAAAAGCTGCGTGACTGGAAGGCTACCAGCACTCTCGAATGGGGAAACAATGCACGTGAGATGAACTATATAAACCACACGCACAAATGCAACCTGCTGCTTATCCCTATCTTCTCGGCAAATGCGTCCCTATTCCATCCGTGGAATGCGAGCGGCAAAAGATACACTCACACGGCACGTATCGCAAAGCAGGAAACAATACGGGCGAAGCGTCCGATGGGAGGGCCTTATGACACTGGAAAGAATGACTCGTACAACAAACTCTACCATTGCATCCCGTACATCTGGGAAGACCTGATGACAAATTCAGCATATTTCCCGAAATGGCCAAGGCAATGGGAAGTCGTAAATCCTGTTGCCGGCACAGGCTACAACAGAACCACAGCAGTCGCCCTGTCCACCAATGAAGTCCTTCTCAACAGAGCCGAGGCATACATCCACCTCAAGGATTATGACAAGGCCGCCAAGGATATGGACTTATGGAGCTGCTCCGTATACAAGGTCGGTGAAAACGGCATACAGCACCTTACCAGGAGCCTGATCGAGGAAGTCTATGGCAATCCGGAATCAGACAGGTATATCGAAGAATACACGAGGGAACTGCCTACTTCACGCAAGCCGCTTCACCCTCAAGGATTCACAGTCGACCAGGGTACACAGGAGTATTTCTTCCAGGCACTTCTTTATTGCCGCCGCATCGAGACGCTTGGAGAAGGCTTGAGATGGATTGACATAAAGAGATTCGGAATCACAATCGACCGTTTTGACGACACCAACTATGTGAATGAACTGAACACAGGCTACAAGGCAACGGTCACCCTGCCATACAATGACCTGCGCAGGGCATTTCAGATTCCGGCGGAATCCATCAAAGTCGGTCTTGAAGCGAATCCTCGCAACAACCAGGAGAGCCCTTCACATCCTTTTGTAAACCAATAAATACCACACAATAAATGAAACTTAAATATATAAGAGCATTATTCATCATCGCTATGGCAGCATTTGCGGCTACATCCTGCTATGATGACTCCATAAGGCCTGAGAGCATCTTCAAGGACGAAGACGTAAGATACACGGAATTTGACGCCTGGCTTCAAAGGAACTATACGGATCCCTACAATGTACGTTTCGAATACAGGATGCCCGACCGCGAGACGAGTTTCGGATACTGGGTATCCCCTCCGGATATAGACAAGGCCATAATGATCGCAAAGACTCTTAAGTACACTACCATAGAGGCAATGGTGGAAATGATGACAACTGATGACGAGGACAAGGATCCGGCATTATTTGTAAAGCAGTATTTTCCCAAAGTAATCTATCTTGTCGGATGCTTTGAAATAAGCAGTTCCGGAACAGTAGCCCTTGCGTCAGCTGAAAACGGTCTTCAGATCAATATTCTCGGAGCAAATTTCTTCGAATATCAGAAAGACGCCGAACGGATAGCAGGCACTATGCTTCACGAGTTCACCCATATACTTGACGGAATCCATACGCATCCGGAAGAGTATAACCAGATCACTCCTTCCGATTATGTAGGAGACCGGTACACATCCCTTACCGAGGATCCTCTGAAAAAAGGGTTCATATCCAACTACGGACGTTCAAGCATTGCAGAGGATGTGGCAGAAGTCGGCGGGCGCGTAATTTCATCGACTCCGGAAGAATGGGAACAGATCTATGCGGCCGCAGGTCCGGACGGCGGGGCAAAACTCCGCAAAAAACACGACCTCATAGTATCGTGGCTACGCGACTCATACGGAGTGGACGCCAACAGATGGTCAAAAATATACCTTGACAAAGTCAAGACTCTGGACACCATAAACTGGGATTCACTTGACGACTAATACAAATAATTTATGAAGAACCACCTATATATAATCTGCGGAATATTGGCATTGGCTTTTATGTCATGCGACAGAAGTGAAAGAATCTTCGATGAACCGGTGGCAGACCGTATCGAAAACAATCTCCAGCTTTACCGCGAAGCACTTGTCGCCAGACAGACATGGATTATGGAATATTTCCCGGACAGCCAGCTCAGATATGGAGGATGGATATACATTCTCCAATTCACTCCCGACCATATAGTGAAAGTATGGTTCGAAGGCAAGGACTTCATCCCTCAGGAAAATCCTGTAACCGAATCGGAATACAAAGTCGAATTCGGGACGGGTCCTATGCTGATGTTCAATACCAACAACGACTATATCCACTTCTTTTCATTCCCCGGAGGGCCCAACGGAGGAGGATATCAGGGATGGGGCGGAGACTACGAGTTTACGCTTATGTCAATTTCCGACAATTTCGATGAGATCATCATGAAGGGAATACGCTCGCAGAACAGGATCCGGATGACTCCGCTTCCAGGAGACATCACACCGGAGCAATATATACAGAAAGTCCATGAGTCCGAACTGAGCGTGACAAAAAAGTCTTTTGACCTGTGCGTAAACGGAAAGGTCATCGGCAAGGCAACCAGAGAGGAGCTTCCGCGATTTGACACTTACACAATGTATTACAAAAGCAAAATATGGACTCTGACATATCAGGTTCCCGTACAGATGTCGGACAGCAACGGCAATCCTATGGTTGACGAAGACAACAACCCAATCTTCGAAAACGAGACCGTTACCGATCAGGTCTGCGCCATAAGTCTGCCCGACGGCATCATGAAGCTCTACCGTCCATACACATTCAAAGGCAATATAGTGGAAGGCCTTGACGGACAGACGGTGCAGACATTCAAATGGGAGCATGGCGTATTCTCATCCAGAGACTACCTCTCCGGAACAGACTCATTCTATCAAATCACACTTCAATAACAGGTTCCGATGAAAAGAAAAATCAATATAATTCTTCTTGCTGCAGCCGCTCTTGCAGGATGCCAGCAGGAGAAATTTGAAGAGCCGGCAAAATCTGACTTCATATCGTTCAGGATTACCGCAGTCTCTCCATCAGAAAACATTTCAATCAAATGGAATGCAGTGTCAGACCGTATCGGCGTATTCGCAACGGAATCAGACACAAAAACTCTCCTTAACGAGAATGCCTACTATGATGCATTCTCATCTACCGTGACCTCACGTTTTGAACCTCTGAGAGAAAACTTCAAAATCAACTGGGAAGATCAGAAGAACTACGACATCGCGCTCTACTACCCTTTCTCAACAAAAATCACGGATCCGGAGAATGTGCCATACTCCATACACGGGGAGCAGATATATGACATTGCGACAGAAAAGACTTTCGTGAAGGACAGTTCATTCTTTGCGGCCTACCTGCATAACGTCAAGAAATCCGGCACCGGAATCCTTGATGTGCAGCTATGCCCGATAACCTCCTATATCCAGTTAACATTGGCGTCAAAATTCCCTATGACTCTGACTTCGGTAGCAATCCAGGGAGAGGAAGGAACGGTACTGTCATTTGAAGACGGCAACTACAACATAACGGACCAGACCCTCAATGCCGGTGAAAAGACTTCGGACAGGATAATCATCAGATTCAAATCACCTGTCACAGTCACCAGCACTCCGGTAAACATCTGGGCCAAAGTGAACCCGGGATATACAGGCAGGACCTTGACCATAATACCGGAATTTGCAGATCAGGACGATCCTGTCCAGCCGATTGTCATCGATATTGAGGAGGGAGGCCTCAAACCCGGTTCTGGAGAAGAGTGCATATTCTCCATCAGCGCAGAAGCCACCGACCTGTGCACCGTCGGTACAGCAAACACCTATATAATATCAAAGGCCAACACCCTCTATTCTTTCAATGCAAGAGTAAAAGGAAACGGAAACTCAAAACCAGCGGTATGGACATTCGAAGGATCACCTCAGTCATTTGACTTCCAGACAGAAATCAATCCGGCAGAAGCAGAACTTCTATGGTACAGCACTCCTATGAATGCTGACGGGACATATTCCCATGAAAGTCCTGTAGCTCCGGAAAGCGTAACATTTGATGCAGAAGAAGGCAAGGTCTATTTCAAGACTCCTAAGAATTTTGTAAACGGCAATGCCGTCATTGCAGTATTCGACACCAATGGCAATATCCTGTGGAGCTGGAACATCTGGGCCGTAAAGGACTGGAATCCGGATGCGACTTCCAGACAAGCAGGACGCTACACTTTTATGGACCGCAACCTCGGAGCCATTATAGGAGCGGAAGCCAAAGATATCACGGACAACATAAAAGCGGCATCAGCTATCGGCAACTACTATCAATGGGGACGTAAAGACCCGTTCCCGGCCGCTTCCAAGTATTCCGGGTCCAATGCAATCATTGACGAGAGCACATGGGGGAATGAGGCCTATACGACCATAGACGCATATAAAGTCTCCGGAGACAAAATTTTCGGTGACCGCACTCAGAGCGGATATATGCTCGGTCGGGAACTGGGATCGCGCTATACATTGGAACAGGCTGTAGAGCAGTCTGTAAGACATCCTCACAAATGGATGTTCGGAGACAGGGATGACTCCTGCTACCCTCAGTATTCGTGGTTCAACGGCAGCGGTGACTACGAGGCTGAGGAAGAAGAGGAAAAAGCAAGATGGAGAGCCCTCTGGGGAAGCATGGACAATATCTCCAATGAAAAGACCATCTACGACCCATGTCCGGCCGGCTGGAAAGTACCTACAGGTGACGCCTATCCTCAAGTCATAGAGAGCGTACGTCTTTCATCCGGAAAACACGGAGTGTATTCTTCTCTGTATGATCTGTATTTCCCTTACGCAGGACAGCGCAAAGCCGGATTCGGAGGCTCGGCATTATCCGGCAGCAGTGTAATCCTGATGTCCACGGCAACCGTGACCAACTCAAGCTTCCCGCTCAGGGCGGATATAGCCGCCAATGAGATATCCTCAACAGGTGCCGGTCTGACATCCAGCAACAGCTATGCCGGTGCAGGCTATCAGATACGCTGTGTCCGTGAGGAAGTCGCAGTTTCCGCTACTCCTTACGGCTATCAGAACGGTCATCCGGCTGCTCTTATGGGCGACTCCATCACAAGGACATGGAGAGATCGCGGACGGCTCGAATTCTTTACAGAAAACAATTATCTCAACTTCGGCGCAGACGGGACCACGACCAACAATATGATAGGACGCTTCTGCAACAGTGTCCTCAAAGACGATCCGGTAGTAACAGTGATCACAGGAGGCACCAACGACATCGCATCCAATGACGGTTACTTTGAAAGCAGAGAAGAGATTGTCAACAATCTTCATTTTATGGGAAGGCTGGCAGCCGACAAAGGATCGGTTGTCATCCTCGGCTCCATTGCCCCGTCACGTGATATGTGGTGGAAAGATGACGAATGGAAAGTAAAATATCCAGCACAGTGGATCGCAGACAAGGTTGTCGCCACGAACAGCATGATCAAGGCCATTGCAGAAAAGTATTTCTTCGCCTATGCAGACTATTGGTCAGTGCTCAGGGACGAACAGAACGGACTGGATCCGAAGTACCAGTTCAATGGAACTGATGCAGTGCATCCCAACTATGACGGATTCCTGCAGATGGAGAGTATCCTCACACCACTTATCACAAATGCTATGTATGATCCTTCCGCAACAATCCCTCGCGGAGGAGAAATTGACGATATGGACAGATGGGAGTGGTAATCTATTACAATAAATCCAACAAAACCATGAACAAAAGATATTTATTATCCCTACTCATAATTCTTGCTTTTGCAGGATGCGACAAGACGGCAGAGCCGCAAGAACCAGAAGACGACACCGTATCATTCTATGGAGGTTTTGTCCAGGATCAGGCATCCACAAAAGTAACATACAAAGAAGTCGAAAACTCATTCAAGCTGGCATGGGTAAAAGGCGACAAGGTAGGTGTCTACTCCACCTGCCAGAGCAATTACGCGTACAAGGCTGACAACAATGCACCAATGACTTCTTTTTCATACGACAAACGGTCTGAACGCATCAAATGGCTGTCAGATACGGAACCACAGTCATTCTATGCCTATTATCCATACTCAGAGAATGCAGGGGCCGATCCGCACAAAGTACAGATATCAGTACCGTCAGTACAGTCCCAGACATACGCAACGTCCATTGACCATCTTGCTGAACTGGATTTTATGTGGACAGCGACAGAAAATATAATAAAATCCGAAAACGGAAAATTCGCATTGACTTTTCATCACGCTTTTTCAATATTGGAACTCGAGTTCACAACCGACGTGAGGATGGTACTGGACGCACTTATATTCCGCTGCAAATCAAATCCGGACGCACCCGTCGCATTTGAAAACGGAACCATTGACCTCAGTACCGGTGAAATTGACCTTACGGATGCGGAAAAATCATCTCAGATACGTATCGATTGCAATTTTGCGACTTCATGGCCCTCTCCTACCAATATAAAAATGATAATAAATCCGGACCTTGGAGGAGAAACTATGGAACTGGTCGCTGTAATAGGAGGCACAGAGACAGTCATTGCGGAAAAAGTCGTTCCACAGCAGGGACTTCCTGCGGGGAAAGTCATTACAGTAAAGACTGACTTCGATGTTCCTGACGATGTCGCCGTCCAGGTAAAAGATCTCAGCGAACTCGCAACCGCCAATACCTATATCGTAAACAAGAGCAATGAGTACTACTCCTTTGACGCTACCGTCAAAGGAAACGGATTCATCCCTTCAGAATTGTCCGCCATTGACAACGGGTCACGGATTGAACCGAAATCCGTTCTCGTACTTTGGTACAATACGGTCCAGGACAGCGACAGATGGAAAGACGAGTGTCCGATACTTCTTTCTTCACTTATTCTCTACAGAAACAGGATTTTCTTTGACACACCCAAGACATTCATTCCCGGCAACGTTGTCATTGCAGCCTTTGCGGAGGAAGGCATTACATACGACAATATCAAAGCTGAAGGCGGTCTGATCACAAACGCGACACTCCTCTGGAGCTGGAACATCTGGGCAACGGAAGGATATGACCCGGAAACCTCCAACTTCAAGGCCGGTGAATGGACCATTATGGACAGAAACTTAGGAGCTGCTGCAGGATATGAAGACTTGATAGCAGGAAACAAGTATCACGCGGCCTCAACTGTAGGCAACCTGTATGAATGGGGGCGCAAGGACCCGTTCCCTCACTTCCATGAATACTCCACAACTGTTGCCGGACAATACAACTCACTGTACACGACACCTACATACACTCCTGTCATCGCACTCCAGAGAAACGGTGTCAAAGGCAATCTTGACAAACAGCTGTTCTACCCTCAGGACTACAAGAGATTCCATTACTCACCGGAAACCGTCTTCGGAAAAGATTACACCAACGAGCAGATATTGCCATGGGCTGCGGAACATCCTTATATCTTCTTAGGAAATACAGGAGACCCGTATACATATACATACAATTGGAACCGTATCGATGAGGCAGGCAAAATGCTATGGGGAGACAATACCGCCAATGACGACATCCCTTCGGTGAAGACCTACAATGATCCGTGCCCTCCAGGATGGAAAGTATGGTCTGAGGAAACACTCTATGCCATAGATGAAGCAGGCAAAGGGAAAGTCACGTCAAACCGCTGGGGCGCGGAAATATGCGGAAGCTACTTCCCTTTCAACGGCAACGGCTATTCAAAGGCCTTCTCGACAGGCTGGGTCGTACCGGTACAGGCGAAAAACGAAATCGGTGTATTCACGTCCAGCTATGACACATACAGCGGCACCTGGGGTGTTTCATACTACTGGCAGACAGAGACAAACAATCCGGAGGAAGGATGCCCGATGAACTTCATAAAAGCTTCCAACGGAGGCTCCGCAGGTACTTCAAATGCAAGAAACGTACGTTGCGTAAAAGAAAATTAGAAGCGGATACCAAAGAAAGCAACATACTACAACAAAAAAGCGAGAATCATTATGGATTCTCGCTTTCTGTGCTCCCCCAGGGGATCGAACCCTGGACCCCAACATTAAGAGTGTCGTGCTCTACCAACTGAGCTAGGGAAGCAATATTTTCAAGAACTTGTCCTGTTTGTGATCCGTTTGGGGCTCGAACCCAAGACCCCAACATTAAAAGTGTTGTGCTCTACCAACTGAGCTAACGAATCAATCCATATTTTCATTTCGGAAGCCGTTTGTTGACTCTGTTTCCAAAACGGATTGCAAAGGTATGACTTTGCTCTCAATTATCCAAATATTTTTGAGATTTTTTTCACAAAAATATCATTTTTTCTCTGCAGCGGATTCCAACTCCTTCAAAATGACCATATCTGCAGACTCAACCCAAGAGACAAACTTTTCATTCGGGACGAAATCCACGGCAAAATCAATCAGCACGCTGAGATCAAACTCTTTTGCAGACACCCCCGCCCCATTACGTTTGGCGTCAAAGGCATTTATCTCCTGCTCTATATGCGACGGAACCATAAGTATCGGCTTGCCGAGGTACATGGCTTCACATATCGACTCAAAACCGGCCGTACTCGCGTATGCCCTGCAGCCGGCCATCTGCCTGAGGAATTCCTTGTCATCTATAAGGTGGAAGCTCAGAGTATCATCTATCTTCTTGACACTCCCTTCCGACCATTTGTCCCAGAAAAATCTCAGTTCCACATCCGGATGTTCCTTATGCCAGGCAAGGACATCTTCGGAAAAACCGGGATTCAGCATATATCCGAGAATATAATCACCCTGTGTAACACGCGGGCTTGACTCTGACACGGGATGCCGAAGCCCTATGACCTCACGCCGAAGAAGCGGAGGAACAACTTTTATCTTATGTTTAGGATCGTCAGGAAGCGGCATAAACGACAGGGCAAGCCGTTTCTTCGCCCCGAATGAATTCATTTTTGACAGTCCGTTCAGCCCTGTATGGCCTGGATAATGAGTGACGGGAAGCCCGAAATCCTTATGAAAGAACAGGTACTGATGACCTATGCTGACCTGAGGTACGGGAATCCTGTGCGCCATATAGGCGAATCCGACAAGCAACTCGTAGAAATTCACTACCACATCCGCCCCGGAATCAAGAATCTGCCTCCTGATATACCTTATGCTTGGAAAATATTTGACAAACAGCAGCATATTGTAGAATACGCTCTTGAACATATCAGGTTTTCTGTTCTTGGGCGAATTCTGAAAATTTATGCTTTCAAACTGGGAAACCGGCGCAGAAACGGCGCGTGTAAAAAAATCAGGAAGCTGCCTTGACGGACTTTTGCCCACAAGCATACCGACAACACTATGCCCGTTCTGCACAAGCAGCCTCTCAAGCGTTATCGCCTGAGTAAGATGCCCCCTTCCCTCTCCCTGGATTATAAAAAGATATTTCATTA
This sequence comes from Bacteroidales bacterium, assembly GCA_009774765.1. Classification (GTDB taxonomy): domain Bacteria; phylum Bacteroidota; class Bacteroidia; order Bacteroidales; family UBA932; genus Cryptobacteroides. The sequence goes on along the minus strand of VSOK01000033.1, from coordinate 11,019 downwards.
TCTGTCATTATAACGCATTATGTTCCAGTTGCCGTCGAAATCTTCTGTCAGACAGGAGAGGGATTCAACCCAATCACCTGAATTGAGATAGCGTACATCACCTATCATCCTGTCCTCCGGACGATGGATATGCCCGCATATCACTCCGTCGCAGCGATGTGAACGTGCCACGTCGCCTACAAGCACCTCCAGTCCAGACATAGAAGAAACGGCGTTCTTCACTTTCTGTTTTATAGCCTGCGAAAGGGAATAATAAGGTTTTCCCCTCCATAACCGGTATCTGTTGTACTCCTGATTTATGAAAAGCAGGATACGGTACCCGAGATCCCCGAGCTTTGCAAGCCATTTCATCTTGGTGGAAACATTGTCAAAAATATCACCGTGGGTAACGTAGAACCGATGTTCTCCGCAATCCAGCACATAATCCCGGACAATACTGATTCTGGAAAAATAAAACGGGGTCACATTGAGCAGGAAATCATCGTGATTTCCCATTACATATATGATTTCCGTCCCGGAATTCTCCATCATCTTCATCATTATCTTCAACAGTTCGGTATATTCCGGCTTCCAGGTCCTGTCCCCGGACTTGCGAAGCTGCCATCCGTCTATGATGTCACCGTTGAGAATCAGCCTGTCGCAGTCAACAGAGCTGAGAAAATCAGTCACTTCGCGTACCTTGGCGTGTCTGTTGCCAAGATGGACGTCCGATATGACTATTGTCCTGTAACGGGTACGTTCCGACATTTTCAAAATTATTTTGATGCAAGAAAATCTTTGATATGCTGCTCCTCAGACAGGCGGCATACAAGAAGGTTGCCTCCCTTGCTGGCAACAGCATATCCTTCAAGACCTTCTATTATTACTGTATCACATCCGCTTGTATGTACAATGCAGTCTTTACACCCGAACATTCTCACGTCACTGCCGACAACGGCATTTCCGTCAGTATCCATATCAATATGTGTCCTTACCGAGCCCCAGCTTCCGAGATCGCTCCACCCCGGATTGCACGGGATGACATAGATCTCATCGGATTTTTCCATAACGGCATAGTCAACCGATATCTTGTCGCATCTGCCGAACAGCCTCTCCAGCTCCGTCTGTTCCCTTTCCGTATAAAAGGACGGAGCAAGTTCATCCATTACAGCCGATATCTGAGGAGCATATTTCCTCAGCTGCTCATCTATCGTGTTCACATTCCAAATGAAAATCCCCGCATTCCAGAAAAACCCACCGTCCTCAAGATAGGATTCGGCAGTCTTCAGATCCGGCTTCTCCCTGAACTCCGACACCTTTCCGACACATCCCTCCTGCGCACCGGCAGCGTGGATATATCCATATCCAGTCTCCGGCCTTGTCGGAGTGATGCCGACAGTCACTATCGTACCGCCTGCCTCAGTGAAGTCAAGAGCCTTGCGCACTGCATCAATGAATTTGACGTTGTCAAGAATTATGGCATCGGAAGAGGCAACCACAACATTGGCATCCGGATTTCGCATAGCAATCTTCCTGCAGGCGTATGCGATACAAGGTGCCGTATTGCGCGGTTCCGGCTCAGCAAGGATATTCTCCTCCGGTATTTCCGGAAGCTGCCGCCTGACAATATCCACATATCTTCGGGAAGTCACGATCCAGACATTATCCATTGTACAGACAGGAGAGAACCTGTCGACTGTCAGCTGAATCAGAGTCCGTCCGACCCCAAGGATATCAATAAATTGTTTCGGCATTTCCGGAGTGCTGACAGGCCATAGCCTGCTGCCTATACCTCCAGCCATAATTACAACGTGAGTATTCATCATATTTCAGTTAAAGCAAGGGACCGGATTGTTGACAGAATTGCCGGCCACCTTCATTTGGCAAGTCAAAGTTATGACATTTATCGGAATTATCAATTTGGAAGCTATTGAAATTACTCGGGCGAAAGACGCCTGTACATCAGAACGACACTCCCAATTTGAATCCGCAGTTGTTGATGCCGTTCATATTGAATGATTTGCTTGAATTGGTCGCATAACTGTAATATACGGCGAACTGGAATCCGAAATTGCTTCTGTCAAACGGGTGCCAGGTAAGTCCGAATTCCGGTGAGGCGTAGAATCCCCACTGGCTGTCAGACAGCACCATAGTAGAAAAATACGTGTGCTCAGATGAATAGTTGGCACCGACTTTCGCCTCCATATAAGGCTGGAGCTTGCTTCTCGTAAACCGGTATCTCAATGTGGCACCGAACGGAAGCTGGAACAAAGACCTGGTAAGGTCCGTCGACAAAGCGGCTCCTTCCGGAAGCTGATATACCTTTCTCGACACGTATTCATTGTTCGTGTTGAAGCTGGCGAAGACTCCGACCGCAAGCTTCGGCAGCAGGTAGCATCCGCTCTCCGCGTATGCTCCCCATCCGCTTGCAGTCTCCGAATAGGTATTGCCCGGAGTTCCGTTGAACTGCCATCCGCCGTTGATATAATATCTTTTGCCTACCTGGGCGTCCATATCAGCGGCAGCAAACAAAAAGGCGGCCGCCAATATCATCATGATATATCTTGTTTTCATATCTGTTTCATTTATTATAATACAACCTATTTTCTGATGTATGGGGACTGGGAGAATGCCTGTTCAATGGCATCTTCAAGCTTCACCATAGTAAAATACTGATTTGAAGAGACTTCCCCGTTGATGAAACTGCTCCACAACACAGGCAGCTTGGCATCATTGTCCTGGGCTGCCGTAAGATCCGCGATCTCTGCCATAAGGGCATTTGTCGAATATTTGTATGTAACCACATACGAATGGTACCATCCGTTCCAGTTGCCCCAATAATACGGAGACCAGTATCCCGGATAGTCAACCCACCAATAAGGATCGGAGACAATGTCCGAATAATACCTGGACTTGACGGTGTATGTGATCTGCACTCCAAGGTCGGCTGCGGCCTTGTCCGCCACATACTGGAACCCGGCTTTCTCCAGCTGTTCCCTGTAGTCGCCTATAATGGCCTTGGCTCTGCTGTCGCTCACATATTCAGGCTTCTCGCTCTCCCCTATCACAAGAATCTCATCAGGGATATTGAAGGTTGTATACTTCGAAAAGTCCGCATTCTCATCGTGAGCCGTATATACAAGATATTCTCCATCGTGCATAGAAGGTTCCTTGCGGCAGGATACCGAAAGCGCTGCTACCGATATCATAGCCATATACATTATCTTTTTCATAATAATTCTGCTTTTAAAACATTAAATGATCAATAAACCGAGTGCAATCAAATTTATTTGGATTGCCGAGGTGCAATATTCATTGTAGATTGAAAATCCAAATAATCTATAATGACATCCCTTCGATAGAAGAGGACATTTCATAAGGCACGATCCTGCCGTCAAAGCGCATTGAATTGGCATTGAAAGTAGGGGTTACAGTTCCCATTACCTTGTCCGTACCGGGATACATAGTTATCTCAACACGGGCATTGATTCCGATACCGGAAACATTCATAGAATACGACACCCTGCCCTTCTTGTCCGTATTTACGTTCACATTGGACACCGTACCAGTGACTGTCACTCCACCCAGTCCGTTCATGCCGGAACGGTAAATACTTGGAGAGACCTGAACAACGGCTCTTCCGTTCCTGACAGAGATGAACGTCGTCCCCGAATTCACAAATACACGTGTACCGTTTCTGAATGTTACGGCATCCGCCTCAAGCACGAAATCCATCTGTTTCAAAGCAGCCTCCGCCTGGTACCATCCAAGCGAATCTATTATTTCGGCCGCCATGGACTCCTTGTGGACGGCAGCATTGAAATCTGCCATATCCTGCTTCCATTGCGCGATTTCTGCCTGACGGCGCGCTTTCATTTCCTGGCGGTGCGCCAGTCTTTTCTGCTTGCGCGTCTGCTGAACAACCCCTGCCGTCGCGGCATCAGGGTCTTCAGCGTAATTGATGTTATCTGCGGCAAGGGCAGTCACCGACAGCCCCATTGCCAAAACCGATAAGGTAAATAAACTACGTTTCATTTCCACTACATTTTACGTCAAAAGACGAATTAAACACTTCCGCCGTATTGGCAAACAGAATGCCATAAACAAAAAGAGGTACGCAAACATCGGCATATCACCATAAATTCAAACAGATTGCTATCTTTGCCGGACGAATATTTCAAGTGGACAGAAATGAAAATACATCTTGTGGCGGTATTCTCGCTGATATGTACGATATATGCTGATGCACAGACATATACAAACCCGGTAATACATTCTGATTACAGCGATCCGGACGTATGCCGTACCGGAAATGACTTTTATATGACGTCTTCTTCGTTCAACTGCTTCCCCGGACTGCAGATTCTCCACTCCACCGACCTTGTACACTGGAATCTCATAGGAGCGGCACTGACCGGATACCCTGGACGCAACTGGGATGAAGATGCCGCATGGACCGGACTGAAACCGGGCGAAAAGCCTCTCCCTGTACCGGACGCGAACAGCTGGAGCACAACCGTACAGCACGGCAATGGAGTATGGGCTCCGTCAATAAGATACCACAATGGAGAATATTACATCTATTGCGGAGATCCGGACAGAGGGATATTCATGGTAAAGACAAAAGACCCGGCAGGAATCTGGGAAGAGCCGGTATGGGTTATAAAAGCAAAAGGATTCATCGATCCATGCCCTCTATGGGACGAAGACGGGAAAGCATATCTGAGCTACGGATGCGCAGGCTCAAGGGCAGGCAACAAAAGCGTACTCTTTGTCGCCCCTCTGTCCTCTGACGGCTGCAGGACTACAGGTCCAGGCAGAATCGTATTCGACGGACATCAGTCACAGCCGACTATAGAAGGCACAAAATTCTACAAAAGGAACGGCTATTACTACATTTTCTCTCCTGCAGGCGGTGTGGCGACAGGATGGCAGACAGTCCTCCGGTCCACAAATCCGTTCGGTCCATACGAAGACCGTATAGTGATGAGCCAGTCAGGAACTGCAGGTAAATCGGACGCGAGGAAACATACGCACGACATACCGCAGACAAACGGCCCGCACCAGGGAGCGTGGATCGACACGGAAGAAGGAGAGGACTGGTTCATACATTTCCAGGACAAGGGGGCATACGGAAGAATCGTCCATCTCCAGCCTATGCGCTGGGTTGATGACTGGCCAATAATCGGAGAAGACCCGGAAGGAGACGGTACAGGAAGACCTGTGGACAGATGGAAAGCACCGGCAACGGGAACAGGAATTGTCGCAGCGGCAAATGCAGGACCGTTCGGTATAGGACTTGAGTGGCAATATCCGGCTGTTCCGTCCCCGTATTGGCATTTTGCGATGCAGGACGGGGATATACGGCTTTTCAGCGTACAGCAGGCAGAAGACTGGAGAAATCTTTCTGACACCCCCAATATGCTGATGCAGAAATTCAGCGCAGAATCATTTGAAATTACGGCGAAACTCACTTTTATGCCGAATCCCGAGCTGAAAGGCAAGGGAGAGACCGCAGGTATGGCTGTAATGGGCCTTGACTACGCAGGACTGCAGATAACAGATACAGACAGAGGTCCTGTTCTTCAATATATAGAATGTGAGAATGCCCTGAAAGGACAGAAGCAGACAGTAAGCGAAATCTCCACCCTCAAATGGGAATACACTTCCGTTGACCATTCCCATGAATCAGTTACTGTGCCTGCCGTAAAATACAGCGATATGGCATATACTTCAATATGGGTCAGGCTTGATGTCTCACCACGGCATTACGAAAGGGACTCCCCTGATCCGGTATGCACTTTCAGCTACAGCACAGACGGGAAAAGATTTACAAAAGCCGGCACATCAATCGCTATGCCGGGGAAATGGATAGGAGCCAAATGGGGATTTTTCTGCAACAGATACGCTCCGAAAAACGATTCCGGACATCTGGACATAACAGATCTGAAAATCGTTGCACGTCAATAAATCTCTACAATAGATTCACACGGTTTCATTCAAAAGGAAAAACAATAAAAACATTATATAAAGATATGCTTGAAAAAGGAATCAAAGGCAGACTGGACTCTGTCGTAACATACGAGATGACAGCCGACTACATAGGAAGCGGAATGGTAAAGGTTTTCGCTACTCCGATGATGATAGCACTTATGGAAAAGACATGCAGACTAAGCGTGGCTCCCCATCTGGAAGAAGGACAGGGTACGGTCGGAATCCACGTCAACGTTTCACACGTTTCAGCCACACCCCAGGGAATGAAAGTATGGGCAGAAAGTGAACTGACTGAAATCGACAGGAAAAGACTTGTCTTCAAGGTCGCGGCATACGATGAACGCGGACTGATCGGTGAAGGGCTCCACGAAAGATTCATCATTGACAACAGGAAATTCCAAGAAAGGACTGACTCCAAATAGGAATCAGTCCAGGTCTTCCGCGGACTTCCTGACAGCCAGTCCTATAGCCTTCCCGAGAAGAGGAGGTACTGCGTTTCCTATCTGCACAAGCTGTTTATTTTTGGGACCTTCAAAGATAAAATCATCAGGGAATGACTGAAGCCGCGCCATTTCACGTGCAGTCAGCACACGGGGCAGCTTCGGATGGATATTGACTCCGCCATGGTTTTCCTTGACAGTGCAGGACGGTTCATTCCACGGACATTTTTTCCAGGCGTCAGAATATCCCTTATACAGGCTCCTGCCCTCAGGACAAGCCAGCATCCGGGCTTCCATCTCAGGCTTATGCCTGGTAGGCACATGGTTGAACGCCTTGTCTTCCGGATGGTCCATCAGATCGGCAATGGCCTCACCTGTAGTCACATATTCTTCCGGAATCAGCAAAGGCTCAGGATGATAATTGGTGCGCCCCAGTCTGTTGCCGATAAAAATCACCCTTTCTCTTTTTTGAGGCACTTTATAGTCAGCCGCACAAAGGACTGTCACGTTCATATCATATCCTATCTGTCTGAAGTCTTCCAGGATTTTCTGCTCAACCTTTCCTCCGAGCATCGAGCGGAGTCCCTTTACATTCTCACAGATGACATAGTCCGGCTTGAGATGCCTTACTATTTCGAGCAGCTCCTTATAAAGGGAATTTCTCGGATCGTCAACAATCCTGTTGCCGGCCATACTGAATCCCTGGCAAGGAAATCCTCCTGCGACAATATCAAGATGACGGCCGTTCAGCCGTTCCTTTACTGTAGAGTAGAATTTTTCTTTGGTTTCAGGCAAAGTGATGTCACCGTTGACAAACGGATGGTCAAAATTCCTTTCGTATGTCATTCCGGCCTCTTTGAACCAGTCCAGTCCACACACGCCTTCAATGCCGGCAAGCTCCAGTCCCTTCGACAATCCTCCGGCACCGCAGAAACAATCCACAAAAGTCATTGCTGAGCCTTCAGGAGTCTCCCATTTCACGGATATGTCGCACCAGTTTACCGCATCTGGCGAAGAATTCTTCCTGGCCGGTACATCCTTTTCCACGACATTGCCGAAAAGATCATATTCATCACATCCTTGATGATGATTCCGGAGATTTATGAAATTTTCCAGTGCACCTTTGGGTATCCTATAAGTCGATCCGACCTTGGTGGCCCCCAACTGTCCGCCGGCAATATACCTCCGGATTGACTTTTGAGAAAGGTTAAAGTGTTCCGCAATCTCAGCTATAGAATAAAAGGCTCTGTCCTCCATATATAATTATGTACAATAATGTCCCCGATTGTCCAATTACTATGCAAATTTAGCAAATGAAAACGAATCTTTATACAATTCCGTGAATTATCCGTTCCACTTTGTCTTTCTCACGCTCTATGATGAAGAAGACAAACAAAAGGAGGACTAAAGTGAATTTTAGTCCCCCTTTTAGTCCGCTTTGTCTGTAAGTACCTGACTTACAGACAAGGTTGTGGAGATGGGCGGACTCGAACCGCCGTCCAAACACCGCACCAGGCAGCTTTCTACACGTTTATTCCTTCTTTTGTTTTCGACCGGAGTCTGCCGAAAGACAGGCCAGCACCGGCTTATCCTTTAAGTCTTGGCGGAGTTTAAAGGAGTCCCTCCGTGCATCCGGTTTGGATGATACCTCAGATTCCGTTCATAACCGGCCTAAAGAACGGGGAGATACTCGTCGCAGCCGCAGCCTTGGCGGCCGCCGATTAAGCTAAACTACTTGGTAGATTAGGCAGCGAGTGCATAATTGTTGTTGCCAACTAATGTTTTGGAAGCTGAGATTAACGGGCAAACCTCCGACGCCCGACGTGCTTACTGTCCAATGTCTGATGCTGTCAAAACCAAAACATCCCCATTGCAGCCGTACAAAGATAGCAATTATTTCTTTGCCTCGACTTTTTCCTGTTTTTTGGCAGGGGCAGCGGACTTGTTTATGTCCATACGGCCTACCATATCATCGAATTCGGCTTCCGTTATCATCTTGCAGGTACCGTTGAATGCGGAGCCGAGCTCCACGAACAGCCTTCTGATATTCAATACGCCGTCAACAGCACTTCCCTTCTTCAGAGACAGGGTATCCTTTACATAAAGATTTCCAGTGATATGTCCCCACATATCCACATTGTCACAGATTATATCACCCTTCACATTGGCAGTCTCTCCTATCACGACACGCCCTTTTGAATAAAGCATTCCCTCAAAATCACCGTCTATCCTGATGTCCGAAAGAGATGTTATCTCTCCCTTGAAAAAAGTGCCTGAAGAAATCCTGCTCACAGAATTAACATTTACAGTCTGTTCAACTTTTGCCATATCCTATTATTTTCTTTTTCTTTGAATTAAACAATCTGAACTATGCCTCCTTGCCGTGACAGTTCTTGTATTTCTTGCCGGACCCGCAAGGGCAAGGATCGTTGCGTCCGACCGTCCTGTCCACGTGGACAGGCATTTTGCTCTTGGCTTCCCCGCCGTTGGTGACAAGGTCTGTACGGCTTGTACGCATCTGGCTCATATCCGGCCTGCGCTGCTGGGCTGGTTGGGCAGGACGTTGTTCCGAAGCGTCCCTGAGCGGAATATGCGCCCTGAAAAGGAATGACAATATATCCTTGTTCAATCCTTCAAGCATATTCTTGAACAGGTTGAAACTTTCAAACTTATAGATAAGGAGCGGATCCTTCTGCTCATACGTAGCATTCTGTACGGACTGCTTCAGGTCATCCATATCGCGCAGGTGCTCTTTCCAGTGCTCGTCGATCTGATACAGCGTGATCGTCTTGCTGAGGGCGCGGGCGATCTCCTTTCCTTCAGACTCGTATGCCTTCTGGAGATTTACCGACAATGTCAGCATCTTGCGTCCGTCAGAGATTGGAATAGCGATATTCTTATACAAAGCTCCCTGCTTCTCGAACACATCCTTGATGATAGGATATGCCCTCTGTGACATAGTATCCATACGGCGTTTATACACATCAAGCATATTCTGGAAAAGCCTCTTGGCGAGTTCTTCCTTTTTGGCCTTGTCATAGAATTCCTCATCAAATCCGAGATCAATTGACAACGAACGCATTACATAGTCGGAGAAGGACTCATAATCATAGTCGCCTGCAACATCGACGATGATATCAGCCATATCCTGCATCATATTCATGACATCGATCTCCACTCTCTCTCCGGAAAGCGCGTTGCGTCTCTTCGTATATATCACCTCCCTCTGTGAGTTCATCACGTCATCATACTCAAGCAGCCTCTTCCTCACACCGAAGTTGTTCTCCTCTACTTTCTTCTGCGCCCTCTCGATGGAACTTGAAAGCATAGGAGCCTCCAGAGCCTCGTTGTCAGCCATTCCCATCTTGTCGACTACACTTGCGATCCTCTCCGAACCGAACAGCCTCATCAGCTTGTCCTCGAGAGACACATAGAATGTAGATGAACCCGGGTCTCCCTGACGTCCGGCACGTCCTCTGAGCTGACGGTCCACACGGCGGCTGTCGTGACGTTCCGTACCGATGATAGCAAGACCTCCTGCATTACGAACCTCCTCTGACAGCTTGATGTCCGTACCACGTCCAGCCATATTGGTGGCGATGGTCACGGTGCCTTTCTGTCCTGCGTGAGCGACAACCTCCGCCTCACGGGCATGCTGTTTCGCATTCAGCACCTGATGAGGAATACCCCTCAGCTTGAGCATTCTGCTGAGCAGCTCGGAAGTCTCCACGTCTGTGGTTCCGACCAGGACAGGACGTCCCTCGGCAGTAAGCTCCACGACCCTGTTGATGACAGCTTCGTATTTCGCTTTCTTGGTCTTGTATATCAGGTCATTCTGGTCATTGCGCGCTATAGGCCTGTTGGTCGGGATGACCACAACATCCAATTTGTAGATGGACCAGAACTCTCCAGCCTCAGTTTCGGCAGTACCTGTCATACCTGACAGCTTGTGGTACATACGGAAATAATTCTGAAGCGTAATTGTCGCAAAAGTCTGTGTGGCAGCCTCCACCTTCACGCTTTCCTTCGCCTCCACAGCCTGATGGAGACCGTCGCTCCAGCGGCGTCCCTCCATAATACGTCCGGTCTGCTCGTCAACGATCTTGACCTTATTGTCCATTATCACATAGTCGATATCCTTCTCGAACATCGCGTATGCCTTCAGGAGCTGGTTGACCGTATGTATCCTTTCCGACTTCAGAGCGAACTCAGCCATTATCTCATCCTTCTTCAGCTGCTTCTCCTCAGCGGAAAGACCGCTCTTCTCCACTTCAGCCACAGAACTTCCCACATCAGGGATGATGAAGAATTTCGAATCAGAAAGAGAGCCGCTGAGCAGATCGTGGCCGTTGTCGGTCATATCCACTGAATGCTGCTTTTCATTGATTACGAAATATAGAGGATCAGTCACGACCGGCATCTCCCTCTCATTGTCCTGTATATAGTAGTTCTCAGTCTTCTGAAGGAGCTGCTTGATGCCAGGCTCACTCAGATATTTGATGAGAGGCTTGTATTTCGGAAGTCCCTTATATGCTCTGATAAGAAGTTTTCCTCCCTATTTATCGTCTCCCGAGGCTATCATTTTCTTAGCTTCTGTAAATGTATT
>VSOK01000032.1 GCA_009774765.1 Bacteroidales bacterium | reverse complement strand
GTACTGCCCCACCAGGTGGGAGAGTAGGTAGCTGCCGTTCTCTTCGGGTTCCCCGGTCGAAACACTCGGCCGGGGAACCTTTTTTTTATGCACACACCTGACGAGTACCGGCTGAGTACCGGCACGGTGCAAGGGATTTGGTGAGGAAGAAGAATTTTCTTATATTCGCATCCGGCATTCCCCTGCCATTTAAAGCTATGATACATAAACGTTTTTTATTTTGTATTTTTTCCTGTTTCGCGGCTTTCTCAGTTTTTGCCGCTGTCCCGCAGGTTACGGTAAAGTATGCCTCAGGCTACACAGGTCGTGGAAATAATGATGAGCTGATTTGTGAAGTGCTGATTGTTCCAGAGCGGGAGCTTGTCATAGATTCCTTTCTGCTTGATCCTGGAGATACAGAACTCTCTGATCTGCGCTCCTTGAAGGTATCAGCCGTGTCTTCTGAAGGCAATGAGGATGTGCTTGGCGTTTATGCTGTTCAGGATTCCCGTGCCTTTTACAGAGTGGATTCCCCTGTGACTGTTTCCTCTCCTTTGATGTTAAGGCTTCGGGCTGATGTCTCTGGCGATGCTGAAGAGGGGAACAGGATATCTGTCGTTTTTGCTGGAGTACGTACCGTTGACGGTTTTGAGTATATGGCGGATGAAGCTGATTCCGAAGGGCTTGAAATATTGCTTTGCCGACGCAGGCTTTACGCTCCAGGTGACTATGGCTCGCGAAATTGGCGTATACCCGCGCTTCTGGCTTTGCCGGACGGAGCATTGCTCGCTGTAAATGACAAGAGAAAATACAATGAAACCGATCTTCCTGAGGATATAGATATTGTTGCAAGAAGAAGTCTTGACAATGGCCACACATGGTCTGAGCCTGTGGATATTGTCGTCGGACAGGGATACAAGAAAGGTTTTGGAGATCCAGCCCTGGCACTGACTCCTGATGGTGATATCCTGTGTGTCTTTGTGGGAGGAAACTATTTGTGGGCTTCTACAGTTGAAGATCCGCAGTGCTCCTATGTAGCGCGCAGCTGTGATGGCGGAATGACCTGGAGCGCACCTGAAAATATAACTTCCGTTTTGTGGGGTGAAAATGCAGTGAATCCACAATGCCGCAAATATACATATTCATTTTTCGGATCAGGCAACGGCCTTACTTTGAAACGTGGAAAATATGCAGGACGCGTGCTTTTTGCTGCTGCGATGGGACCTGCATCCAATCTGAATAATCACGCTGTATATTCGGATGACGGCGGACGGACCTGGAATGTCTCAGATCTGGCCTTTGAGGGAGGTGACGAGGCTAAAATGGTTGAATTGTCTGACGGGCGCATTCTGATGAGCATCCGTAGAACCGGACACCGAGGATACAGCATATCGTCAGACGGCGGTGTTACCTGGGAAGGACAGGGACTTTGGCCGGAGATGAATACAAATGCCTGCAACGGTGATATGATCCGTTATTCTTCAATTGATTGCGGTGATGATGCCAACCTTTTGCTGCACTCCATTCCTAATTCTATGGAACGCCGCAATGTGAGTGTCTTCTGCAGCTATGACGAAGGACAGACCTGGTGTTCTCCTAAGGTCATCTGTTCCGGAAAGTCGGTGTATTCATCAATGACAGTGCTTCCGGATGGTACTATAGGGATTTATCTTGAGGAGAATCCCGAGCCGGAGGATTGTTCCTTGTGGTTTATGAACTTTTCCCTTGACTGGCTTCAGGGGGGAAACTTCAAGGCTCACTGACGCTCAGAGTTCTTCACGTATGTTATAATGGTTGCGTTCGCTGCTGTTGCGTGATACCATTTCGCAGATGAATCCGGACAGGAACAGCTGGAATCCAAGCAGCAGCGTCACCAGCGCGAGATAAAACAGCGGCTGCTCTGTGACCGGCCTGAATGCTGTCCCGTTTGCCTGGTCGATAAGTTTGCTGACGATTATCCATATTGTCAGTACGCCTCCGGCAAGGAACATAAGCATACCTGTAAATCCGAAAAAGTGCATCGGCTTTTTACCGAATGTGGACAGGAACCACAATGAAAGCAGATCCAGGAAGCCGTTGACGAATCTTTCAACTCCGAATTTGCTTTTTCCATATTTGCGCTTCTGGTGGCGGACCGGCTTTTCGGTGATTTTGTCGAATCCGGCATTTTTTGCAAGGTATGGAATGTAGCGGTGCATTTCACCGTATACTTCAATGTTTTTCACTACTTCATTCCTGTATGCCTTAAGCCCGCAGTTCATATCGTGCAGTTTTATGCCTGTGATCCGCCGGGCTGTAGCGTTGTACAGCTTTGAAGGGATGTTTTTGGTAAGCTTGTTGTCCTTTCTCTGCTGTTTCCATCCTGAAACGATGTCAAATCCGTCTTCAGTGACCAGCCTGTACATTTCAGGGATTTCTTCAGGAGAGTCCTGCAGATCAGCGTCCATTGTCACTACGACACGTCCCTGTGCGGCTTTGAATCCGCAGTACAGGGCAGCTGACTTGCCGTAGTTGCGCCTGAATGAAATACCCTTAATATGGCTGTCGGACGAGGACAGTTCCTTGATTATATTCCAGGAAGAGTCCCTGCTGCCGTCGTCGACCATTATTATTTCATAGCTGTAGCCTTCTCTGTCGCAGACCTGTTCAATCCATCCGATGAGTTCCCTGAGGGACTCTTCTTCGTTGTACAGGCTTATTACTATGGATAAGTCCTTGCCGGAAGCCATCTTCTCCATATCTCAGAATATGTTAGTTGTTGGATGAATTGCTCCCCTGGATGCCGGCATCGGAATCCGCGAAAGGATTTTTTGACGGGATGCCGCGGGAAAGTATCAGAGACAGAATTATACCGTAGATGCTGCAGTAGACAAGATTTGAAAAGAATATCATCTGAGGCATCATCCCCTCCATCCTGTCAAGTACTGCAAGCGAATTGGAATCCAGCATCGAACCATAGGCCTGCATAGCTGTCTCCATTGTTTCCGATATCAGACCAGGGTTTATTATGAGTACATTGGCAAGTGCAAATGCGGAAAATATCAATGATGAGCATAAAGCGGTGATTGCTCCGAAACGGAATGTGGCCCTGTTGTCGACTCCATTGTATTTTGACACCAGCCTTTTCATGAAGAACATCATAAGCCAGATACAGCCTGCGAATTTAATTCCCCAGAGCAGAAAGTTCAATATTGTCATCCATACGGATGAAGCGCCAGAAAGGGATTGTGTGAGGTACAGATATGCTGAAGATACGAGTCCGAGCGCTACGCCGGCCGTTGCGGCTCTGTTCCACAAAATGCCTTTCGTCAGATTTTCTTTCATAAATTGTATGTTTTTGCAAGTGCAAAGATAGAAAAAAATTCCTACCTTTGCGGTCTTGGTTTATTAAGAGTATAACATTATGATTAACATTACATTTCCTGACGGTAGCGTTAGAGCTTATGAAAACGGCGTTACCAGCTATGAGATAGCGAAAAGTATCAGTCCAAGACTTGCTTCAGATGTTATTGCGGCGACAGTCACAACAAAGGATGATACGACAGGAAAGGGCACTATATATGACCTTGACCGTCCTATAAACGAGGATGCTTCTGTCAGACTGCACAAATGGGATGACGAAGAGGCTAAACGTGTGTTCTGGCATTCTTCGTCGCATCTTATGGCTGAAGCTCTTGAAGCATTGTATCCCGGGGTGAAGTTCGGAATAGGACCTGCAATTGAAAACGGATTCTACTATGATGTGGATTTCGGCGGAAAGCAGATCGCGGAGTCCGACCTCAAGGCCATCGAGGACAAGATGATAGAGCTTGCGCGCACAAATGAGGCTTTTGTACGCAGGGAGATTTCCAAGGACGAGGCTATGGCCACATTCAAGGAAAAGGGCGATGAATACAAATGCGAACTTATCAGCGAACTTGAGGACGGAAAGATCACATTCTACACAAACGGTCATTTTACAGACCTCTGCCGCGGACCCCATCTGCGTGACACTTCAGTGATCAAGGCTGTCAAACTCACCTCTATCGCAGGAGCATATTGGAGAGGAGACGAGAAGCGTCAGATGCTTACCCGTATATACGGTATCACATTCCCGAAGAAATCGATGCTTGACGAGTATATCACATTGATGGAGGAGGCTAAAAAACGTGACCACCGCAAGATCGGCAAGGAAATGGAGCTTTTCACATTCTCCCAGAGGGTAGGACAGGGTCTTCCTTTGTGGCTTCCAAAGGGAGCTGCATTGAGGGAGCGTCTCGAGAATTTCCTCAAGAAAGTCCAGAAGTCATACGGATATCTGCCTGTGATTACTCCACATATCGGAAACAAGGACCTTTATGTGACTTCAGGTCACTATGCAAAATATGGCAAGGACTCGTTCCAGCCTATCCATACTCCGCAGGAGGGGGAAGAGTATCTTCTCAAGCCTATGAACTGTCCTCACCACTGTGAAATCTACCGCTCGAAACCTCGCTCATACAAGGATCTTCCATTGAGGCTTGCAGAGTTCGGTACCGTGTACCGTTACGAGCAGAGCGGTGAGCTTCACGGACTTACACGTGTCCGCAGCTTTACTCAGGATGATGCGCATCTTTTCTGCCGTCCTGACCAGCTCAAGGAAGAGTTCTGCAAGGTGATTGATATTATTCTTTATGTGTTCAAGACATTGAATTTCAGCGAATACATTGCTCAGGTATCTTTGCGCGACCCGAACAACAAAGAAAAATATATCGGAACGGACGAGAACTGGGCAAAGGCTGAGAGCGCGATCATTGAGGCCGCTGAAGAAAAAGGTCTCAAGACCGTTGTTGAGCTTGGTGAGGCTGCGTTCTATGGTCCGAAACTTGACTTTATGGTCAAGGATGCCATCGGAAGAAAGTGGCAGCTCGGTACCATCCAGGTGGACTACAACCTTCCTGAAAGGTTCGAGCTTGAATATACCGGAAGCGATGGACAGAAGCACAGGCCTATCATGATCCACCGTGCTCCGTTCGGATCGCTCGAGAGATTCGTTGCGGTATTGCTTGAGCACACAGGCGGAAAACTTCCTCTATGGCTTACTCCGGAACAGGTAAATGTATTGCCAGTCAGCGAGAAATTCAGCGATTATGCAAAAAAAGTTTGCGAATTGATGAATAATTCCGATATTCGCGCCTCCGTAGACGACAGGAACGAGACTATAGGAAAGAGAATACGTGAGAGTGAACTCAGGAAAACTCCTTTCCTTGTGATCGTCGGAGAGAAGGAAATGCAGGAGAATGCGGTTTCTGTAAGGCGTCAGGGAGGTATAGATGAAGGTTCAATGCCGGTTGAAGGCTTTATTGAATTAGTGAAAAAAGAGGTTGCGGACCAGCTTTCGTAGCCGTATAAATATTGATTTTATTTTAAATTTAGGAGGACAGCACTATCGCAGCACCATTTAGACCATCAGGCCCGCGTTTCGGAGGCCCAAAACCGAAAATGCAGGGACGTCCGAATCAGAACGGAAAAAAGGATGAGGACGGATTAAGAATCAATGAAGAGATCACTGCATCTCAGGTTCGTCTCGTAGGGGACAACATTGAGGAGCAGGGTGTCTATTCAATTTCGCAGGCCATCAGATTGGCAGACGAACTTGGACTTGATTTGGTGGAGATTAGTGCGAAGGCTGATCCACCTGTATGCAAGATCATTGATTATCAGAAATATCTGTATCAGCAGAAGAAAAAGGCCAAGGAAATGAAGGCCAATGCGGCCAAGGTCGTGATCAAGGAAATCCGTTTCGGTCCCAATACCGATGAACATGATTTCCAGTTCAAGCTGAAACACGCCCAGGAGTTCCTTCAGGAAGGCTCTAAAGTAAAGGCTTCAGTGTTTTTCAAAGGACGCTCCATCATTTATTCTGATCAGGGTGAGAAGCTTCTGCTCCGTTTTGCAGTGGAACTTGAAGAGTTCGGACGTGCAGAGCAGATGCCTAAGCTCGAGGGCAAAAGGATGATAATGATGATCGCCCCGATTGTGAAGAAAAAATAATCCACGTGACTGTGGATGACATATTTATTAACAGTTAAAAAATTTAACTATGCCAAAATTGAAAACCAACTCCGGTTCGAAAAAGCGTTTCACGCTTACCGGAACGGGAAAAATCAAGAGAAAACACGCTTACAAAAGCCACATTCTCACAAAGAAGACAAAAAAACAGAAAAGAAATCTGACTCATGTAGGTCTTATTTCAGCTGTTGACACAAACAGGGTAAAAGATTTGCTGGCCCTTTAGTCTTCACAATTATTTTTTAAGTTAAACTTGGAATGCAGTATGAAAGTTCCGTAACGGACACTGCCTCCATAAAACAGTTAAATTTATGCCAAGATCGGTAAATTCAGTTGCCTCAAGGGCACGCCGCAAAAAAATTCTTAAAAGAACCCGCGGTAATTTTCTTGCAAGAAGAAATGTTTGGACGGTAGCAAAGAACACCTATGAAAAAGGTCTTACTTATGCTTATCGTGACCGTAAAGTTAAAAAACGTACTTTCCGTGCTCTTTGGATTCAGCGTATCAATGCCGCTGCACGTCAGTACGGTATGACTTACTCTCAGTTTATGGGTAAGATCGCCAAGAATAACATCGGACTCAACCGTAAGGTTCTTGCAGACCTTGCTATGAATAATCCTCAGGCTTTCGAAGCTATTATCAATTCTGTAAAATAATTGCAGTTCCAAATAGTTTTATGATGAGCTTGAATGAATTATACCGCAACAGATGGACGCGTTTCATATTCTGGACGCTTCTCTATTCGTTGTGGGTAATCTGGCTCGGAAATTATTGGTGGCTCTTCGGTATAGCAGTCATTTTTGACCACCATATCACCCGAAAGGTGAAATGGACTTTCTGGAAGAAAGAATACAAGGAAGGGGAAAGGCATAACGTGCTTCTGGATTGGCTTGATGCCATTATCTTTGCGGTCGTTGTCGTTACATTCATCAATATTTTCTTTTTTCAGGCATTCAAGATACCGTCTTCATCTATGGAGAGTTCACTGCTTACAGGTGACCACCTGTTCGTAAGCAAGCTTTCCTATGGTCCGAGAGTCCCTCAGACGCCTTTGACGGTTCCTTTTACCCATAATGTGCTTCCTGGAGGCAAGGAGTCATATTCGACTCTCATCCAGAACAGGTACAGGAGGCTTAAAGGTTTCGGCAATGTTAAAAGAGGGGATTATGTGGTTTTCGGATTTCCGAACGGGGATACCATCCTGACAAAGGCTCCAGCAGAGGACTATCATATGATGGTCAGGGCAGCGGGGAGAGAATATGCAATACGCAATTACGGTCCTATAAAGGTACGTCCTATGGACAAGAAGGACCATTATGTGAAGAGATGTGTGGCTGTAGCCGGAGACACTCTTCAGATAATAGACGGCAGAGTGCATATTGATTCCGTGCCGCAGGAAGTTTGGGAAGGAGTTCAGAGCACTTACTCTGTGGTTACCAACGGACAGAAGATAAATCCCAAGAATCTTGACAATCTCGGGATGAACACGGGAGAGCTGTGGTTCAATTCTGAAATGCCGGGATACCCTTCAATGCCTCTTACAGCAGGGATGCTTGAGCAGGTCAGGGCTTATTCCAATGTCGTGTCAGCAGATGAAAACCTGGATGTTTATCCACCGGATTATCCGGATTCATATCTGACGATATTTCCTTTCGCGGAGCAGTTCAGATGGACACGTGACAACTACGGTCCTATATGGGTACCGCAGAAAGGCGCGTCCGTGGAGCTGAATCAGGATAACCTTCCTCTTTATGAGAGAATTATCAGAGACTACGAAGGAAATGATCTGGATGTCAGGGATGGGGTCATCTTTATAAACGGCAAGGAGTCAGACAGCTATACATTCAGTCAGGATTATTATTTTATGATGGGAGACAACAGGCACAATTCCTTGGATTCAAGGTATTGGGGTTTTGTTCCGGAGGACCATATTGTGGGAAAACCTGCAGTCATCTGGTTCTCAACGGATAAAAACAAGTCTTTCCCGAAAAATATAAGATGGCGCAGGTTGTTCAAATTTGTGTAATCGTTTGGTTTTTCAGAAAAAAATCGCGATATTTGCAGCCCGCTAATTTTGAAATAATTAAAAAAGTTATATACAATGGCAAAGGTTTGTCAAGTTACAGGAAGAAAGAGAATGATCGGAAACAATGTTTCCCATTCCAAAAGGCGTACAAAACGCGTTTTTGCCTTGAACCTTAAGACCAAAAAATTCTGGTCAGAGGCAGAGCAGAGATTTGTGACACTGAAGGTGTCTTGCAAAGGTATCAGAACCATAGAGAAGAATGGTCTCGATGCAACAATCAAGAATGCTCAGGATAAAGGATATATTAACCTTGTTTAATCTCGTTGAGTTATGGCAAAGAAAGCAAAAGGTAACAGGGTGCAGGTCATCCTTGAGTGCACTGAGCAGAGAGAGAGCGGTGTACCAGGTATCTCAAGATACATTACAACTAAGAACAAAAAGAACACTACAGAGCGTCTGGAGCGTAAGAAATATAATCCGTTCCTGAAGAAGGTTACCCTTCACCGCGAGATAAAATAATCTGGAGGAATTGAATTATGGCAAAGAAAGCAGTCGCAACCTTCAGCGCCAAGTCAGGTGCTAAAAGTATGGTAAAATGTATCCGTATGGACAAGTCTTCAAAGACCGGAGCTTACGCTTTCAAAGAGGAGCTTGTCGAGGCTGATAAAGTAAAGGACTTCTTCTCAAAGAAATAATTCCTTTAGGATTCATAAGACGAAACCGACTAAAATCATTTTTAGTCGGTTTCTTTTGTTGTATATGGGTTATAGATAGAGGTGGCAGGAGTTGCTGAATATTTCCCGTTTTTCTACAAATTGTCACGGGAATATTTTGAACATCAAAAGGTAATCAAGTAATTCGCGATTCGGTGATTTGGCTTGAATTTGTTCGGGAGTCGTCCCCGAAATTCATTTTTTTCGTATTGTGAGAATAAATTTGTATTTTCGCAAGTTAAATGATTCTGAATTATGGGGATTTTTGATAAAGGTGTACAGAAGACCAAAAAGAGTTTCTTCGAACGTATTTCAAGGGCGGTTGCAGGCAAATCCAAAGTGGACGATGATCTGCTGGATGCCATAGAGGAGGCTCTTGTCGCTTCTGATATGGGAGTTGATACTACGCTCAAGATTATCGACAATCTTCAGGACAGGGTCGAGAGGGACAAGTACCTTTCGTTTGACGAACTTATGGATATGCTCCGTGATGAGATCGCCTCCCTGCTGAATATAAAGGACGGGGAGACTTCCGATGATGCTGTAATACCATTTGATTTCTCAGTAAAGCCGTATGTCATAATGGTAGTCGGAGTCAATGGTGTCGGAAAGACAACGACTATAGGCAAACTTGCAAGTTCTCTCAGAGCTCAGGGTAAGAAGGTCGTGCTCGGTGCCGCTGATACATTCAGGGCTGCAGCCGTGGACCAGCTTACAATATGGGCGGAAAGGGCAGGAGTTGACATCGTAAAGCAGAATATGGGTTCTGATCCGGCCTCTGTGGCGTATGACACTGTCCGTTCTGCGGTCGCAAAGGATGCGGACGTGGTGATTATAGATACAGCCGGAAGACTTCACAACCGTATAGACCTTATGAACGAACTGACTAAGATACGCAATGTTATGCGCAAGGTCATTCCGGATGCTCCGCACGAGGTCCTTCTTGTGCTTGACGGTTCTACCGGTCAGAATGCTTTCCAGCAGGCCAAGGAGTTCTCGCGTGCTACTGACGTGACGGCTCTGGCGGTTACCAAACTTGACGGTTCGGCCAAAGGAGGGGTTGTTATAGGAATTGTGGACCAGTTCCGCATCCCTATAAAATTCGTCGGAATCGGTGAAGGTGTGGATGACCTGAAGGTGTTCGACAAGAAAGAATTTGTGCAGTCTCTTTTCTCAAAGGATGATTTCAAAAAATAGATTACAATAAACGCGGTTTAAAATATTCATACGATGAAAATTTCATATAATTGGCTTAAGGATTATCTCAAATGCGATCTTTCTCCGGAGGAGGTCGCATCGGCCCTGACTTCGATAGGATTGGAAGTGGATGCGCTTGAACAGGTGGAATCGATTCCAGGAGGACTTGCGGGTGTGATTGTGGCGGAAGTTGTGGAATGTGTGGAACATCCTGATTCCGATCATCTTCATATAACAAAGCTCAATACCGGAGAGGGTGAGCTTCTGCAGGTGGTATGCGGTGCTCCCAATGTGGCTGCCGGGCAGAAAGTTCTGCTGGCGACAGTGGGGACAGTGCTCGGAGAGGATTTCAAGATCAAGAAATCAAAGATCAGAGGAGTGGAGTCTTTCGGTATGATCTGCGCTGAAGATGAGCTTGGAATAGGAGCTTCGCACGATGGCATTATGGTTCTTGATCCTGATGCGGTGCCTGGAACTCCGGCCAAGGATTATCTCAATCTTGAGACTGATGCGATTATTGAGATCGGTCTTACGGCCAACAGAATTGATGCGGCATCACATATCGGTGTAGCCCGCGATCTGTATGCATATCTGAAATTGAACAATATTGACTGTGAGCTGATATTGCCGGATGTTTCGGCTTTTGAAGAAGGAGACGGTACAGAGGAGGCGATTCCTGTCGAAGTGCTTGCCGCTGACGGTGCTCCGAGATATACGGGAGTGACAATCAAAGGTGTAAAGGTAGCTCCTTCTCCGGAATGGATGCAGAAAAAGCTTCTTGCGATAGGGCTCAGGCCTATCAATAATGTCGTTGATATCACGAATTTCGTTCTGATGGAGACCGGGCAGCCTCTCCATGCTTTTGACGCATCCAGGATCAGCGGGAACAAGGTGATCGTGCGTCGTGCTGACGAGGGAGAGAAGTTTGTGACCCTTGACGGCGTGGAAAGGACTCTTTCGGCATCGGATCTTATGATTGCGGATACTGAGAAGGCAATGTGCCTGGCCGGTGTTTTCGGAGGACTTGATTCAGGTACAGTCGAGACAACAACGGATGTGTTCCTGGAGAGTGCATATTTTAATCCGGTATCTGTCAGGAAAAGCTCAAAGAGGCATACGCTGAAGACTGATGCTTCATTCCGCTATGAAAGAGGGGCAGATCCTCTTGTAGTTGAGTATGCCTCAAAGCGTGCGGCTCTTCTTATCCAGGAGCTGGCCGGAGGACGTGTTGTCGGCAGGATGCAGGAGTTCTATCCTGAGAAGATTGAAAAGAAGGTTGTGGACCTTGACTATGACAGGATAGAGTCATTTATAGGAAAGAAGATAGGACACGATACCATAGAGAATATTCTTACGTATCTTTCATACGAGTTCATAGAAAAAACGGACAATGGGGCCAAGGTTGCCGTGCCGTCTTATATGATAGATGTTTATCGTGAGTGTGATGTTGTGGAGGAAATACTCAGGATCTACGGGTACAACAACATTGAACTTCCTTCCGGAGTTAGGATGTCTATAAATGCTACATCAAAGCCGGAACCGGAGCTTGTGAGAAATACCATATCGGATTTTCTTGCGTCCAACGGTTTTGTGGAGACAATGAACAACTCCCTTACCAAGTCTGAATACTATGCTTCGCTGAAGACATTCCCTGAGTCTGCCTGTGTCAGGATTCTCAACCCATTGAGTTCGGACCTGAATGTAATGCGTCAGACTCTGCTTTTCAATGGTCTTGAGGTTATTGCGTACAATATCAACCGTCAGATGACAAATCTGAGGACTTTTGAATATGGTTCCGTGTACTCTTTGAAAGAAGGGGCTGACGGCGCTTCGCTTGAATCATACGATGAGCATCAGTGTTATGCTATGTTTATGACAGGTACAGGAGAAAAATCGTGGCGCAATGAACCTCAGAAGGGAAACTATTTCCAGCTTAAAGGATATCTTGAGCTGCTTCTGAAACGTTTCGGAGCTGACATCTATTCTATGGAGTTTGAGGCTGCCCCTGCTGACATCTTCTCTGAAGGTCTTGTCTACAGGCTTCCTGGTACAGGAAAGGTACTTGCGGTGATGGGTACGATATCAAATGCGAGACTCAAACAGTTCGGTATCAAACAGCCTGTATTTGCAGCGGAAATCAGATGGGACGTCCTCTTCGAGCTCGTGAAGAGAGACAAGATACGTTATAAGGAACTTCCTAAATTCCCTGAAGTCAGACGCGACCTTGCGATCCTTCTTGATGAAAGCGTCTCCTATGCCTCTCTGCGCAAAAGCGCGTTCAGGGCAGGTAAGAAGATGCTCAAGCAGGTTACCTTGTTTGATGTCTACAGAGGTGACAAGATTCCGCAGGGCAAAAAGCAGTATGCACTCAACTTTGTGCTTCAGGATGTGGACAAGACTCTGACGGACAGTGATGTGGAGAGGATAATGAATAAGCTGCTCTCTACCTTTACAAATGAGTTCGGAGCTGTTCTGAGATAGCTGATGAAACGTATCTGCCTATATATGATGTTGGCGGTGGCCTTTATGCTTGTCTCCTGCAGTGGCAGGGACGGCAAGGTTATCCCAAGATCGGTCATGACAAAAATCTATGCGGATATGTTCATTGCAGACCAGCTTATAAATGCTGACAGGGTGGCCAGGAATATGGCTGACACCTCGTTTGTATATGAACCTATATTTGAAAAATACGGCTATACGTCGGATGACTACAGGGCGAGTATGGCGTATTATATAAATGATCCTGACCGCTTTGCGAGGATTCTGCGTGAATCGGCCGTCCTTATCGAGAAGGATATAAAGGAATTGAAGAAGGAAAAGGCACGTCTTGAATCTCTGGAGAAGCTCCAGGATGAGACGGAGGCTTTCAGGCCTGACAGGATATATTATCTTACAGGTATCGGCAATCCTGATGTATTCAGAGAGGACAGCCTGATGTTTTATGTGGATTCTGCCGGCGGACAGCTTTATTTTGATGCGCGTGCCTGGATGGATACTGCTTATTTCGGTCCGGAGATGGTCGTCGCCGTAAGGGATACTGTTGCCGATACTTTGGCTGCTGTGCCTGATACCCTGAAGGCTTCAGTTCCTGTCTCCGGCATTGTCCCTGTATTGGACAGGAAGCGTGCGGATGGTATGATATCCGACGGTTCCAGAATAAAAATGATTGAATAAATGTTGATTGAATGAAAAGGATAGCGGCGTCATATATTTATACATTGGAGAATACGGAGCCTGTTGTTGACGGTTTCGTTGAGATTGAAGATGACGGTACTGTCATACGTACAGGCAAGTGTGAAGACATATCTTCTGAACCTGTCTTTTATAGAGGTGCTGTAGCCCCAGGATTTGTCAATTGCCATTGTCACGTTGAATTGTCCCATCTCAAGGGAAAATTCTATAAGGGTTCGGGTATGGCCGGCTTCATCGATCAGATAAATGCTCTGCGTGACAGTTCCGGCAGGGATAAGAAGATTTCCGACCTGACGAGGGAGATGGACAGTATGTGGAGGCAGGGCGTGTCAGCTATGGCGGATATCAGCAACTGTGATGACAGTTTCGCTGTCAAGGCTGTTTCTCCTATGTATACGAGGACTTTCATAGAAGTTTTCGGGACTGAGCCGGAAGATTGTGCGGCTGTTGTGGAAGGGGCGAAAAAACTGGAGGCGGTAGCCGGTGAATATGGACTGGATGCTTCGGTGACTCCGCACGCCTGCTATACGATGAGCCCTGAGCTTGTGACGGCTGCATCTGCTGAAGGACTTGCCAAAGGTTTTCTTTCATATCATTCCCAGGAAAGTATCCAGGAGGAGGAGATGATGATGTACGGTACCGGAGAGATGGCGGACAACCGCAGGAATGCCGGTATGAGCACACCTCCCGTAACCGGTAAACCTTCCCTTATGTATTTCATAGACAGGCTTCTGAAAGTTCATCAGGCTCCGTTTGAAGAGCATATCCTGCTGGTGCATAATGTATGTCTTACTGAAGAGGCCGCAGCGGCTGCTCTTGACGTATTCAAGAACGTGTATTGGGCTGTATGTCCTCTGTCTAATCTTTTCATACATAATATGCTTCCTCCTGTGGATATGATGAGGAAACTCGGGCTCAGGATTACTGTCGGGACAGATTCGCTTTCAAGCAATGATGACCTTGATATGGCAAAGGAGTTGTATTGTCTGCAGTCTGCTTTTCCGGATGTCAGTCTTGGGGAAATCCTTGTATGGGCCTGCCGCAACGGTGCGGAATTCCTGTCAAAGTCGTCTGTGCTCGGAACTTTAGAGCCAGGAAAGAAGCCGGGGCTTGTCCTGATAGACAATCTTGACGGATCAGGCAGGATGACTTCCGCAAGCTCTTCGGCAAGGTTGGTTTAATTTGCTGGATATGCTTCGTTTTCAGGATATTGTATTCGGACCCATAAGGAGCAGGAGACTCGGGTCTTCTCTCGGTGTCAATCTGTTGCCTTCAGACGGCAAACTGTGCAATTTCGACTGTATATACTGTGAGTGCGGATGGAACAGGGACGGAAAGGTTGACAAGCCTCGGCTGCCTGATGCTGACGCGGTGCGGCTTGCCTTGGAAGACAGTCTGAAATCGTGTTCGGCGGAGGGTACTGTGATTGACTCCATTACATTTTCCGGAAATGGAGAACCTACTCTGAATCCTCATTTCCCGGAAATAATGGATGTGACCGTAGAGCTCAGGGACAGATATTTCCCCGATGCAAAGATTTCAGTCCTGTCAAATGCCACTATGCTGAGAAAAAAGGAAGTGGTTGAGGCTCTGAAGAAGGCTGACAATCCGATTCTGAAGATAGATGCGGCAACTGATGAGGGTGCGGCTCTGATCAACCGGCCGTCAGGAAATTACAGTGTCAGGGAAGTGGTGGACAACCTTAAGTCGTTCGGCGGGGATTTCATACTTCAGACAATGTTTCTGCGCGGAGAAGGATTCGACACCGCGGATAATATAGATGAGTGGATGGATCTTGTACGTGAACTGAAACCGCGTGAGATTATGATATATACCATAGACAGGGAAACTCCTGCAAAGGGGCTTTTGAAGTATAGCGCGGAAGATATGTCCGCATTGACGAAACCTTTGTCAGATGAGGGGTTTGTTTTGCAGATAAGAGGTTAAAACTGTAAATTGCAGGATTATGAGAGTTGTTTTGCAGAGAGTGGCTGAAGCAAGGGTTGATGTGCCTGCGGAAAATTACTCCAGCAGTATCGGGAAAGGTCTTCTTGTGCTTGCCGCTTTTGTTGACGGGGATACCGTGGCCGACCTGGAATGGGTGGCGCGCAAAATTGTTGGTATGCGGATTTTTGATGATGCTGACGGAGTTATGAACCTGCCTGTAACAGAGGTCGGAGGAGAAATTCTGGTGGTCAGCCAGTTTACATTATATGCCTCTACGGCAAAGGGAAACCGTCCTTCATATATAAAGGCTGCGAAACCGGATGTGGCTGTACCTTTGTATGAAAGATTCTGCGGGATTGTGGAAGAGTACCTTGGTGCCGGTATCGGGCGCGGGATCTTTGGAGCGGATATGAAAGTGTCGCTTCTGAATGACGGGCCTGTGACTATTATCGTGGACTCTAAGATTAAAGAATAATATTTAAATGATCATTATATGACAGATTTTTTGAAGAAATATGGATATGCTCCCGACAGGGAGAAAATCAATGGAATAATTGAACGTATCGCATCGAATCTTGAAAGCATAAAGTCTGAAAAAGTATTCAAGGACTGCTTCTCAATGATGGACCTGACTACTTTGAAGACAAACGATACGGTGTCATCTGTAGCGAAGCTGGTCGGAAAGGTAAATGATTTTGCAGAGGCTTATCCGGACTATCCTCTTCCTGCATCGGTATGCGTATATCCGAATTTTGCATCTGTTGTCAGGGATACAAGGAACAGTCCTGAACTTCACGTTACAGTGGTGTCGGCATGCTTCCCTTCTTCACAGAGCTTTCTCGAGGTCAAGGTCAGGGAATGTGAGCTTGCGGTTGAGAATGGAGCAGATGAGGTGGATATCGTTCTTGCTTTGAATGCGTTTCTGGCGGGGGACTATGAGACTGCCTCTGCGGAAATACGCAGTATCCGTACAGCTATAGACAAGGTTGCGGCCTCGCAGGGACGTGAAGTTCATCTTAAGGTGATTCTTGAGACCGGGCTCATCCCTTCTGTAGAGGATATCGCCAATGCTTCTTTCCTTGCTATGGAGGCGGGCGCGGACTTCATCAAGACTTCGACAGGCAAGGTGGATGTAAATGCAACTCCTGTTGCGGCATACGTGATGTGTGAATGTATTTCTGCCTTCTATGCAAAGACAGGGAAGAAAGTAGGCTTCAAACCTGCCGGAGGAATGTCGACGGCGCAGGATGCCTTGTGTTATTATTCCATAGTTTCAACTGTGCTCGGAAAGGAGTGGCTTAACAGGGACCTGTTCCGTTTCGGTGTAAGCAGGATGGCCAATCATCTTCTTTCAGCGATAGAGAACAAGACGGTCAACTTCTTTTAATGCGGTATAGCCTGTTGCGGATGAAGAATGTTCTGAAATATTTTGCAGCCGTGTTGACAGTTGTGTCTATGTTTATGACTGTTGATGCTTCTGCGCAATATTATAGAAGATCTTTCGGTGTCAGGCTCGGCAACCAGTTTGCGGCTGATTACAAGATGTTCTTTACCGCTTCAAGTGCACTTGATGTGAATCTGGGACTGATAAATCCTTTTGTTCCTGATTACCAGTTCGTGACTCTTTCTGCTTCCTACAACTATCATTTTGATACCGGTGTGGAGAGGCTTGCTCCTTATATCGGAGGAGGATTGTCCGCAGGAGTCCAGTTCGGGCACTGGGACAGGTCAAGAAGGGACAGGGTATCTTATTTTATGTCTGCGGACCTTCCTTTGGGAGTAGAATATCGTCTTGCGCGCAAGCCGGTGGTATTCTGTTTCGAATGGAGTCCGAAGTTCCAGTTTCTTGGTGAGATGCGCTTTATTCCGCACAGCGTGTCCGCCGGTGTCAGGTTTATTTTTCCTGAACTTTCACGCAGGTGACGGCATAATAATGAAACGGATAAAATATATTATCCCTGCCCCAATGCTGCGGGCGGGGATTTTTTATGTCCGGCATCAGAATTTTGGTGCCAAAATACACTCCTGTAAAAATACAGATAATGCTTCTGATGTGCTGTATGAGCGTTTTTGAAAATTAAACGTTTCTTTTTTCATAACACGGATAACCCTCAATACTTTTGCTTCCGTAATATTTAAACAGAAGCCAATGAAAAAGTATCTGAAAATCTTTGCAGCGGTATTGATGATGGTATCCTGCAACAAAGAGGGGGCGTATTTTGAGGGTGGAGGCTTCCCTTATGGCAGCGGCGGTCTTGCGCACGATATGATTGTGCTCGGAGACAGGCTTGACAATCCTTATACTACCGAAAATGTCCGGAAGGCGTTTTCCGCTCTGTATCCTACCAGGTCAAGGGATATGGTGCAGACGACCAATCTGTATGTCCGTTTCCTGCCCGGGAGTCAGGAGGAGTTTGATATGCTTGCGGACATGGGAGTTGAGATGCTTGACCATCCTTTGGACTACGAGATCGTTGAGGAGGGAGATTATTATCACGACCCTTCGGTAGGTGAAGACAGCATTACCTGGCAGTATGCGGTGGTTCCTGATGATTTTGTATTTCCGGATATTGAGTATCAGGTGATAGACGAGTGCTTTATTTCAGAAAACAGTCCTGATACCAGGTCTGCCGACGGAATCGACTGGGAGGCTGTGGAGGTTGAATCATACAGGATATCAGGCAATGGAGACCTGATAGACGGGAATGCTCTTACCAAAGCCGCGAAAGTCAATCCTTCAGGCAGGATAACCATTGTGGATGATCATGCCAATGGAGGTCAGGCCTTCGGTGTCTCAGGTGTAAAGGTCTCCTGCAATACGTTCGTTAAATTCTCGTCAGCCTATACGGACAGGGACGGATATTATACGATTCCCAAAAAGTTTTCGGCAAAGCTCAGGTACAGGCTTGTTTTCAAGAACGAGAAAGGATTTTCAATAGGATTCAATCTGATTCTTGTGCCTGCGTCAATTTCTACTTTGGGAAAGGCTCCAGCGGACGGAATAAGCTGTACCATAACAAAAGAATCCGACGGTAAGCTTTTCAGACGATCTGTGGTAAACAATGCCGCATACGACTATATATCAAGATGTGCTGAAGAGGATATGAATATCGCTCTTCCTCCTGGAGACCTGAGGATATGGCTGTTCAAAGGCCTTTCCGCAAGCAGCGCGGTGATGATACATCACGGAACAATCGTAAAGTCCGGTCTGATAGGACGCTATCTTGGCAAATATTCTTCACTTATCCAGTTCTTCGCACCTGACATTACAATCGGTACAAAAGATCACGACACCTATATGGAGCTGTATGACAGCGTATGCCACGAACTGGCTCACTCAAGTCATTTCTCTCAGGTAGGGAAAGACTACTGGGACAAATACATATTCTATATTATGGAGTCTTTCCTGAAGACGGGAGGAGAGACTTATGGAGAAGGGGACGGAGAATATGCCGGACATTGTGAGATAGGTGAGATGTGGGCATATTATGTCGAGAGTATGATGCACAAGGAACGTTATGGAGGCTCTGTGCCTGCCTACGGTACGTCATATTGGTTCTATCCACAGATATTCAGGTATCTGGAAGAGAGAGGAATTTCGCGTTCGGAGATATTTGCTGCGCTGACATCCGGCATATCAGGCAAGGATGCCCTTATGCAGCAGCTTGTCGGAATGTATCCTAAGAAAAAGATTGTAATAGAGCAGGTATTCAACAGATACAGGTAACGGATATGCGTAAAGTGAAACATATAGGTATATTTATTCTGATGCTTGTCTGTATGGAGGCGGCCGGACAGAAATTTTCGCTGTCGACAAATGCTGTAGGGTATATTGATTTCTGTACATTCAACATTGAAGGCTCGTATGCGGTTTCCCGGCATTGGAGCGTTACTGCCGGGGCCAGATACAATCCGTTCTCATTCCGCAAGGCCGGAAATATGATCACAAACAGACAGCAGGCATACGCTGTGGGGGCCAGGTTCTGGCCGTGGCATATATATTCAGGATGGTGGGTTGCGGCAAAGATCCAATATCAGGAATACAATACCGGAGGGATCATATCCTCCAGGGCGGAAGAGGGTGACAGGTACGGAGCCGGTGTCGCTGCCGGATATACCTATATGCTTCATCCCAGATTGAATCTTGAATTGGGGCTGGGAGTCTGGGCCGGTATGAAAAAATATACAGTGTACACCTGCCCTTCCTGCGGGCTGACTGTAAGCTCGGGAAAGAAAGCTTTTCTTATGCCGAATGATATAATAATAGGGATTTCGTATGTGTTCTGACCGTATTCTGCTGGCTGCGGCATTGTCAGCCGCCATAATGCTGTCATCCTGCGGCTCTTACCGGAAACTTTCCGGGATAAGGAACGGTACGGTGGAAGTCGGGCTGTCCATACCGTCGGACCATAATTTCGAGAAGGCGAGACAGGAGCTTATGACAGATGTTACAATAGAAGGAAGAAAAGATGAAAATACAGGTGAACCGTTGATTATGAACGCTATAAAAGATGAGGTGACCGGTGAGATGGTGGCGACGGATATAATTTCAGCTTCCACGGTAGTGGCCCGTTTCAGGAATGTGGCGGAAAGATTCGGAAAGGTGGTCATAGAGTTTGACATTACAGTTCCGGGAGAGATGATGGAGTCAGGGTGGAAGCTGAAATTTGCACCTCTTATGAAGATGTCCGGGGACAGTACCTGGCTGGATCCTGTCTATATTACAGGCAGGAAATATCGTGAAGAGCAGATGAGAGGCTATCGCAGGTATCAGGCGTTTCTTGCATCGATAGTCACGGACAGTTCTGATTTTGTCAGAATGTCCCAGCTTGAACTTTTCATAAGAAGGCATTTCCCGAAGACATACGCGATGAAGAGGGATTCTTCATTTGTTCCGGACCCTGTGGCGGAAAATGTATTCGGAGTAAGCCAGCGTGAAGCCCTGGAGCATTATACCAGACGTATGCTGCAGAACAGGAATGAAAGGCGCAAGGTAAATTCCGGTAAGATGTTCAGAAAATATGTCAAGGATCCTTTTGCGGATGGAAGCATACGTCTTGATACTGTGATAATGTCAGACGGGGGGAATCTTGTGTACCGTTATGTACAGGATGTAAGAAGCCGTCCCGGGCTCAAGAAAATAGAGGTTTCGCTGTACGGAACCCTTTATGAGGACGGAGTGCAGCTTTGCAGTGTGGATTCTCCACGGAATCTGGACTTTTATGTCAGTTCATTGTCCTCGCTTGCGGATATGACACCACGTTATATTACAAAGATCGTAGAACGCAGGGTATCGGACAATACGCATGCTTTTATAGATTTTGAATCAGGAAGTTCCAGAATCGACACTTTGCTCTACGGCAATGCGGAGGAGCTGGGCCGTATAAGGAAATGTGTAAACGACATCATGAGGCGTGATGAATTTGAACTGGACTCTCTGATGGTTACGGCATCCTGCTCACCGGAAGGGAATTATGGATACAATTCTTCGTTGGCATATTCACGTGCTGAATCCGTAATAGGATATCTTAAAGATTATATTGGTGATGCTTATGCGGGCAAGCTGCATAGCGGGGCGGTCGGTGAGAACTGGGAACAGTTTGCCCGTATAGCATCAAATGATTCTGTCATATCCGACAGATGCCGGAAGCATATAATTGAGGCTGCTCAAATGTCATTCATTCTGTCTGAAAGGCTGGCTTCCGGGAAGAGATACAGCGGAAAGGATGTGTGCGGAGATGATATCGACAGGATGGAAACCGGTCTGTCTTCATTTGCGGAATACCGTTATCTCAGGGAGAAGATATACCCGAAGCTCAGAAGCGTGAGGTTTGATTTCTATCTGCATCGTAAAGGTATGCTTAAGGATACTGTACAGACGACAGAACTGGATTCTGTGTATCTGGCAGGAGTGGAAGCCATAAGGGAGATGGATTACAGGAGGGCAGTGGAACTGCTGCGTCCATATCACGACTACAATACGGCTTTGGCCTATCTGTCCTGCGGATATGACCATTCGGCATTTGAAGACCTCTGCAATATACCGGTACCGTCAGCAAGGACTAATTATCTGCTTGCGGTCGTCCTTTCAAGACTCGGACGTAAGGATGAGGCGGTCGAGTCTTACAAAAGGAGTGTTGAAGCAGATCCTTCAATGGCTTACAGGGCCAATCTGGATCCGGAATTGTCAGAATTGATACATTTGAATTATTGATATTTATGAAAAGATTGAATTTTAGTTTTTTGATGGCCTTGGCTGTACTGATTGCTTCATGTGAGAAAAATCCTGCAGTGACGGGGGAGGATACAGGGAATGTTTCTGTATTGCTGAAGGTAAGCGTGCCTTCGGTTGAAACAAAGGCTGCTTCAGCGGCTGGGGAGTCCTATATTGACAATATAAAGATATTCGTGTTCAGGAGGGGCGGTGCACTTGAATACTATGATTCCGGAAGCAGCCTGGACGTGTCTTTTACCTGCACTACCGGAGAGAAGGACATATATGTCCTGGCAAACGCCCCGGATATATCGGAGACAGCTTCGGCTGATGACCTGAAGGGCAGGATATCGGATCTTATGGATAATTCGACAGGGAGGTTCATTATGGCAGGAAGCCTGGAGAATTTTGATATAGAGACTTCGGGAGAAATTGACATTCCGGTTTCACGCCTTGTCGCCCGTATAGGCATTGCAAAGATTGTAAATGATTTCAGGATTGAACAGTACCGGAATGCTGATTTCAGGATAGAGTCAATATATCTTGTAAACGTGTCCGGTGACCGCAGGTATCTGTCTTCCGTATCTTCCGGGAAATGGTATAATTGGCGTGGAACTGCAGATGAGGACAATCCTATGCTTCACAGCGGGCGCATTGATGCTGCATTGAAAGCCGGGGCCCCTTATACCGATGCTCATTGCTTCTATTGCTATCCGAATGCTTCAAAGGTTGATTCTTCTGCGGATGACGCGTCTGAAAGATATACAAGGCTTGTGGTGGAGACGGTTCTTGACGGCAGGACATATTATTATCCTGTGTCGGTTCCTGATATCCGTAGCAACTGCAGATATGAGATAACGGAGCTGGTGATTACAAGGCTTGGATCGTCTTCGCCTGATGAGCCGGTGTCATCCTACGACGCTTCGTTCAAGATCACGGTGGATGACTGGTCTGAGGGCGCGACATTGACTCCGGTCATTTGAATTTGAGAATAGGTATTGAACATTAAACCATATTGTTATGTCAAAAGGAATTTCATCTGCGGCTTTTGTGCTGTTTGCCGCTGTCTGTATTTTTGCCGGCTGTTCAATTAAGGAGGACAGGTCGCAGTGTCCTTGTATATTGGAGCTTGATTTCAGCGGAAACGGACGGTTTGACAGACTGGATTTCGGAGTTTCTTCCGGGGATGATTTCCTTTACAGGGATATGGTCGGCAACAGGGATTTCGGACAGCCGTACAGGCTTGAAGTCCCGAGGAGCGGTGTCTATCTCAATGTATATTCTTTTGCTTCTTCAGACGGCAGGGCCGACGGATATGGCGGCGGAGCAGCCGTTATGGGGGAAACGGAGTTTATAGATTCGGACAGGACATCGCTGACGATTCCATTGGGCCGGGAATGCCCGCCTGTATATATGTATTCCAGTCGGATAGATACCGGGAAGGAGATGCATTCGGAATACGTCCTGTTGAGGAAGAATTACAGTGTGTTGTTTATAAGGCTTCTTTCGGAGTCGGCCTCTCCTCTGGTGCTTGCTGTCGGAGGGAAGATAGACGGGTACGGCCTTGACGGCGCGCCTGAGGAGGGAGATTTCTATGTGAAGCCTGAAGTAAATGAGGATGGGTATTGTGAGGTAAGGATTCCAAGACAGAAAGACGGGGCTTTGAGGCTTACTATTTCGGATGAAGAGGGGGTGCTGAGAGAATTTGCGTTGGGGGAATACATCATTGCAAGCGGGTATGACTGGACCGCCGCCGATCTGGAGGATGTGGAGATGGTCATAGATTATGCGAAGACAGGAGTCGTGTTCAGCATAAAGGATTGGGAAAAGACAGTCAAAACGGAGGTTGTCATCTGATGCGGATACAAATTCGTTCAGTTTCTCAAGAAAATTTTTCCAAAATGAAAAAGATTGTTTATCTTTGCACCACTTTACTGAAGCGTATGTGGTGAAATTGGTAGACACGCTACTTTCAGGAGGTAGTGCTTCACGGCGTGTAGGTTCGAGTCCTATCATACGCACATTTCAAAGCGGAGGAAGAATTTTCGGATTCTTCCTCTTTTTCTTTACCTTTGATTTTCTTAATTGTATATCGGATATGAAAATAGTATTTCTTGACGCGGCGACGATGGGGGATGTCTCATTCGAACCTATAGAAAAATTGGGAGAACTGGTCTGCTGGAGGACCTCATCGAGGGAAGAGGCACTTGAACGTGTGAAAGACTGCGATGTGATGATTGTCAACAAAATAAAGGTGGACAAGGAGCTTATTGATGCAGCAGGATCGTTGAAGCTTATATGCGAGGCGGCTACAGGTGTGAACAATATCGACCTTGGATATGCTGCCTTAAAAGGAATTCCGGTGCGTAATGCTGTAGGATATTCTACCGGTTCGGTTGTGCAGACTACATTTATGATAATCCTTTCGCTTGTAGGCAAAATCCGTCATTTTGACGATTTCGTCAAGACCGGAGAGTATTCGAAAAATGAAATCTTCACCGATGCCGGCAAAATGTTTTTTGAACTCAGCGGAAAGAACATCGGTATCATCGGAATGGGCAATATAGGCCGAAGGGTTGCCGTTGTGGCTGAAGCTTTCGGGATGAATGTCAGCTATTTCTCCACATCGGGTACTTCCCACTGCAAGGACTATCCGAGCGTAAGTCTTGAGACATTGATGAAAGAGTCAGATATAATATCCGTACACGCTCCTTATAATGAGCGCACTGCGGGGCTAATAGGGGAAAGGGAACTTACTATGATGAAGCGCACAGCATATATTGTCAATCTCGGACGTGGAGGTATAGTGGATGAGGCTGCACTTGCCGCTGCTGTTGACAGTGATATGATAGCAGGTGCCGGTCTTGATGTGTTCGTGAAAGAACCTCTTCCGTCTGACAATCCTCTGATGAAGGTACGCAACAAGGAAAAACTTGTACTGACTCCGCATATCGGATGGGCAAGCCTGGAGGCAAGGAAAAGGCTTGTCGACATCACAGCTGATAATATCAGAAAGGGATTCTAAAAATAAAAGCGGTCGGAAATTCCGGCCGCTTTTATTCTTTACCATCTGTCTTCTGATGATACAGTCAATTTCTTGCGTCCACGACGACGACGGGCCGCCAATACGCGACGTCCGTTCGGAGTTGACATACGCTCACGGAATCCGTGTTTGTTGCGACGTTTCCTCTGTGAAGGTTGGAATGTTCTTTTCATTATTCTGTGTTTTTATATATTCGTATGTAGTTTTGGGAGTGCAAAGGTAGTGTTTTTCGTTTTAATTGCAAATATTTTCTATGAAAATAACGAGTTTGCCGTCAAAGTATGCGTCATTTACCCAGCTGTCAATCGGCCAGGTATGTACAGATCCTTTGGCAAGTCTGAACTGGCCCATCACATTCGCGATTTCCTCGACGACATCACCTCCTTTAAGATAGAATATCCCCTTTGAATATTTGCCTTTTACCCAAGGCATGAATTTGTCAAGAGATGTAACTGCGCGGGATACGATATAGTCGTATCTGTCCGGAAGGTTTTCTGCCCTGTCATTGACTGTCACCACATTGGTCAGTCCGAGAGCTTTGACAGCCTCCTGGGCTACGATTATTTTTTTCCCTACGGAATCGCACAATGTGAATTGCGCCTCCGGGAACATTATTGCGAGCGGAATCCCCGGAAAACCTCCTCCTGTGCCGAGGTCCAGAATCTTCAGCTGTCTTCCGGCCAGCTCATCGTATGCGTAGCCTGCTATTGCAAGCGAATGAAGTACGTGGTGGAGGTACAGTCCGTCAATGTCCTTTCTTGATATCACATTGATTTTTGCATTCCATTCCTTGTATATCCCTTCCATTGCCCGGAATTTTTCTTTCTGCTCGTCTGTAAGTCCGTGAAATTTATCTGTAAGTATATTTATGAAATCGTTGTATGTCATAATCTGTTGTTTATTCTGGAAACGGTCTGTTATAGCAGTTCGTCGGATATTTCCATCATTTTTAGAAGCATCGCCTTTGCCCTGCGTATCCTTGTCTTTACAGTGTTTATCGGTATTTCAAGCTCATCGGCTATTTCCTTGTATCCGAAATTGTCTATAAGGTTCATCCTCGCGATTACCCTGTAGTCGTCCTTGAGCTTTTCTATGTTCGTCAGCCATTTGTCGTACTCCTGCTGCGTTATTATCTCATCCTCAGGATTGTGCATTACAGCCGGTATGTCGCTGACCTGAGCCATCTCTTCGCTGATGGATGTCGTAGGGAGATTGTTCTTTTCCCTGTCTTTCCTGCTGATATGGTCAAATGCCGTGTTGCGTGCAATCCTGTAGAGCCAAGTGGAGAACTTGTATTCTTCGTTGTATGTGGCAATCTGGCTGAAAGCTTTCTGGAAACTTTCAAGACAGATGTCCTCTATATCCTCCTTCTGGATGATATAGTGTGATATGTGAGCCTTTACACCTGTGTTGTAGCGGGTGTAAAGAACGATAAATGCCGCCTGGTTCTGCTCTATGGCAAGTTTGACGAGTTCAGGATCGGACAGGTTAGTGAGCTTCAAGCCAGTTTTTTCCATAGTTGCATTCAACGGTGAGAGGGATGGACAATTGTATTACGTTCTCCATTTCATCCACTATGATTTTTTTCAGAGCCTCCACTTCGGAAGGTATTGCGTCGAACATCAGCTCATCGTGGATCTGGAGCACCATACGGCTTCTGATGCCGGCTTCTTTCATCCTGGCGTCGACATTTATCATCGCTTTTTTGATGATGTCAGCGGCTGTGCCCTGGATAGGAGCATTTACCGCATTCCTTTCGGCGAGCGACCTGACCGTTGAGTTCTTTGAATTTATGTCAGGCAGGTATCTCCTTCTTCCGAAAAGGGTTTCAGCATATCCTTTTTCCTGGACTGTTCTTATGGTGTTTTCTATATATGATGCAACAGCCGGGAAATTGGCAAAATAATCATCGATTATCTTTTTGGCTTCGGCACGAGGGATTTTCAGCCTCTGTGAAAGTCCGAACGCTGAAATTCCGTATATTATTCCAAAATTTGCCGTCTTGGCTATCCTTCTCTGTTCCGGTGTGACCTCATCATTGCTTATGCCGAATATTTTTGCGGCAGTGATGGAGTGTACGTCCATACCTTCCCGGAAAGCTTCTATAAGATGTCCGTCACCGCTGAGATGCGCCATGATGCGGAGCTCTATCTGTGAATAGTCGGCTGAGATGAGCACTCCGTCGGGAGTACTCGGCACGAATGCCTTCCTGATTTCCTTGCCGCGTTCCGTCCTTATCGGAATGTTCTGCAGATTCGGCTTGGATGAACTGAGGCGTCCAGTCGATGTGAGGGACTGGTTGAAGGTAGTATGTATCTTGCCTGTCTTGGGCGAGACGAAATTCGGGAACGGCTCTATATAGGTCGAGAGCAGCTTCTTTACAGCCCTGTACTCCAATATCTCATTGATTATCGGATGCTTGTGTGCAAGGGAATTGAGAGTCTCCTCGTCTGTGGAATAGCTGTATCTGGTGCCTGTCTTGGCCTTGACCTTAGGGTCAAGTGCAAGCTTTTCGAATATCACATATCCGATCTGTTTAGTGGACAGGATATTCAGTTCCGGTTCTCCGGCCATTTCCCTGATTTTCTGCTGCCTTTGCTCAAGTTCTGCATTAAGGCTTGTCGCATATCGCTTCAGCTGGTTGAGGTCAACCTTGACTCCGCTGCATTCCATATTTGAGAGAACCCTTATCAGAGGCTCTTCCAAAGTGCAGTACAGCCCGTCCAAAGACAGCTCCTTGAGTTCATTGTTTATCTTTTCGCAGAGAAGAGCTGCTGCGATCACCTCTTTTGTGCGTGAGACAGTGTTTTCTGTATCTTCCTGTGTGTCAAAAAGGGACATCGGAGCTGCCGGAGCTTCTGCCTGCCGGTCTTCAATGTTTATGTTGAGATAACTTTTGGCGAGGATGTCTATCCTGTGGCTCTTCTCAGGATTTATAAGATAGTGCATCAGCTCGATGTCATACAGTTTGCCTTCAAGGGACAGTCCGTTGTTCTTCAGGACATTGCATTGTCTCTTGAGGTCATATCCGCTTTTGGATATGCTGCTGTCGGACAGGATTTCCGCAAAATCATACGCGCTTCCCGACGAGGCAAGATATTTTCTGTCCGGAGATATTACGCCGACTGTAACATTCTTGATAGAAGAGAATATTGAATCTTCGTGGCATTCTGTGAATATTGAGAACGCTCCGGCTTTTCTGGCAGCCTCTATGGCGTCCTGTACCGGGACATCCTTTATGTCAAGTATGTTTTCCGATATGGCGGAGGATTCCGGCGCGCTTATGTGGCTGATATGTTTTTTGAGGGAACCGAATTCATATTTCTCAAAAAGGTCCGCGATCTGCGGATCATATTCAAAATCTATCACCGTGTCATTGATGTTGAATTCTACCGGCACATCAGTGCGTATAGTGACAAGCTCCCTGCTGAGCCCTATGTGTGCGCGGGCATTCTCGAAGGCTTCGCGCTGCTTTGCCGTAAGGTCTCCTATATGTGCGTATATCTCTTCGACGGAGCCGTATCTGGCGATGAGCTTTCCTGCTCCTACCTCACCGACTCCTTTGACTCCCGGCACATTGTCGGAAGCGTCTCCGCATATCGTCAGCATATCTATGACCTGGGAAGTGGAGCTGATTCCGTATTTCTGGCATATTTCCTTTGTCCCGCATATCTCGTTTTCAGCACCGGACTTTCCTGGCTTGTACTGGAAGATCATATCCGTGACCAGCTGGCCGTAATCCTTGTCCGGAGTTACCATAAAGACGGTAAAGCCCTCTTTTTCAGCTTTTTTTGCGACAGTCCCTATGACATCGTCAGCTTCGTAGCCTTTTACCATCAGCACGGGTATCCTCATAGCTCCGCATAGTTCTATGAGAGGTTCCAATGAATCTATGATAAGTTGGGGCGTTTCGGACCTTGTACCTTTGTATTCAGGATACATCTCGTGGCGGAATGTTCCGCCTGGAGGGTCAAAGGAAATCGCCAGATGTGTCGGCTTTTCCTTGTCTATGAGCTCAAGGATATATTTGGTGAAGCCGAAAAGGATGGAGGTGTCCGCTCCTTTTGAATTGATCATCGGATGCCTCAGAAAGGCATAGTACATTTTGAAAATGAGCGCGTGCCCATCTATTAGGAAAAGTCTTTTATCCATCTAAAAAACGATAAGTTCCAAAGATAGAAATTTTATTTGAAAAATGATTAGATTTGCAATCCACAAATCAGGAAATTGTAAAAGGAGTAAATATGGATATCAAAGCTGCACTGTTTGATTTTGACGGGGTTATAATGGATACGGAAGGGCAGTATACGCTCTTCTGGGACAGGATGGGCAAGAAATATCTTGGTGTTGACGGCTATGGCTCCATAATCAAGGGGCAGACTCTTTCCAGAATTTTCGGAAATGATTTCAGCGGTATGGAGAAAGAGCAGGCTGAAATAGAGTCTATGCTTGACAGGTTTGAAGCTGAAATGCCCTATAGGTTTATTCCGGGGCTGCCTGATTTCTTTATGGAACTCCGCTCCAGGGGCATAAGGACTGCCGTAGTAACCAGTTCGTCGGACAAGAAGATGCAGAATATCTACCGTGCATGTCCTGATTTCCCGTCTTTTGTGGACAGGATTTTCACAAGTGAATCATTCAGGCGTTCAAAGCCTGCACCGGACTGCTTCCTGCTTGCGATGGACACTTTCGGAGTATCCGCAGAAGAGACTGTCATCTTTGAGGATTCTTTCTACGGACTTGAGGCGGCAAGGGCTTCAGGAGGATTTGTAGTAGGTCTTGCCACCACCAACCCTCGTGAGGTCATTGCAGACAAGGCCGATATGGTGATTGATGATTTTGCGGGATTTGATATGAGTCAGGTACAGGCATATAGGGACAGGTTATGATTGTTATTGTAGTATTGGCTGTTGTCGCCTTTTTATGCTCTATGGCGGCAGTCTATTTTTATA
The DNA here is from genome assembly GCA_009774765.1 of Bacteroidales bacterium. Lineage (GTDB taxonomy): Bacteria > Bacteroidota > Bacteroidia > Bacteroidales > UBA932 > Cryptobacteroides. Next base: position 2,615 of record VSOK01000032.1, on the reverse strand, counting down.
TTCAGTATTCAAATGTACGTGACGTCCTTTCCTCGAGGGTTTCCGAGCTGGAACGGGACAACGCCTCTTTGTCTGCAAGACTGGAAAGCGGTGAGGAACTTTCCGGCAGGCTTCAGCAGCTTCACAGGGAGACGCTGGACAATATGAAAGTGCAGCATCAGAAGGATATGGAGCTGATGAGAGACCAGTTCAAGGCGGCAGCATCTGAGATTGCAAGCAAGAATACACAGGAGTTCAAAGAACAGAGCGCGGGGAAAATCGCCGATCTGCTCAATCCTATAAAAGAGAAATTCATCGAGTTCTCCAGAAGTGTGGATGAATCCAAGACGACTTCAGTCCGGATGAAGACTTCGATTGAGGAGCAGATAAAGAATCTTATGGACCAGTCAGGAAAGGTAAGCGAGGAGGCGCGTAATCTTGCGAACGCGCTTACGAGCCGCTCCAAGGTTCAGGGTGATTTCGGAGAACTGATACTTAAGGATATTCTTCTGAATGCAGGCTTGACTGAGGGAATTCATTTTGTCTGTCAGGGAGTTATGACTGATGAAAACGGACACGAGGTGAAAAGTGATGACGGCAGGACTCTGATTCCGGATGTGCTGGTGTTCTATCCTGATGACACTATGGTGGTCGTTGATTCCAAGGTCAGCCTTACCGCGTATGCTCTGATGACATCGGCCGTGTCGGATGAGGAGCGCGACAGCTATGCGCGCCAGCATATTGAAAGTGTCAGGAAACATATCAATGAACTTGCTGCCAAGAACTATGCTTCTTATGTGCCCTCCGGAAAAAGAAAGGTTGACTACAATATAATGTTCATCCCCAATGAAGGGGCTTTCCAGGCGATGTTGGAGCGCGCTCCGTCCCTATGGCAGGAGTCAAAGAACAGAAATGTCCTGATTGTAAGCCAGATGACCCTTGTCATTGTGCTGAATATGATACAGATGGTCTGGAAGCAGTCCGAAAGGGAAAAGAATATCGAGGAGGTTCACAAGACGGCATCCGAGCTTATGACCCAGCTCCAGTCGTGGCTGTCAAGCTATACGGCGGTAGGGGAGCAGCTTGAAAGGGTACTCGGGACATATAATGAATCAAAGCGCAGATTATCCGAGTCCAACCAGTCCGTGCTTCAGAAAATCCGGAAACTTGAAAGGCAGGGAGCGTCGCCGAAGCGCACATCAATCCGGAATGTTTCCCGCAAGTCGGGGCCCGAATCCATAATTCCCCCATCATTGATGCCGGATACGGAATGATAAATAAAAACGGTTGCAGCGATCAGGCTGCAACCGTTTTTGTCTATATGGTCAGGTGGATTACCAGACGAATTCAAATGTGATGTCCCTCGGTATGCCAAGGTCGTTCACGTGCGCTATGTCAGCGGAAAGGGCTTCAGTGATGTTCGCGTGGTTTGTCGTATATTCCTTTGCGAACATATAGTTTCCTGTTGCCTGTGTAGTCAGGATAAGGTCAGCCCAGGCGTCTATAGCCTCCAGAGCCTTTTCATAATCGATGTGATACAGTCCGGCTTTGTTGCGTGAGAATGCTCCGTTGTCCTTCATGAAGTTGTAGCACATCATATTGGCTTTTCCGTGTGATGAGGCTGAGCCGAATCTTACGGAACGTACAAGTCCTGCAATATAGGTGGTTATGGCATCCTCCTTGGTGATAAGCGGAATCTCACCCATATCAATCAGTTCACATACCATAAACAGACCGAGAATGTCTGCCTTTGCCTCCTCCCAGGTTGTTTTCTCAGACCCCATTGCTTCATCTACGGAGCCGAGCCCGTTGACTGTCTGCTTCACTCCCAGTCCGTGTGCAACCTCATGGAATGTAACATTCCAGAAGAATGCTTCAGAACGGAGGTGTTTCTGCTGGTCAGGCTCTATGAGGGCGCGTCCGATAGGAAGAAGGATTTTTCCGAACTTGGCCATCATACTGTTGTGAAGCTGCAGGCGGCGTGTGCCTTTGAGAGCCTGTACCCTGTCGTCATTCGGCAGGTTGATGGCGATTGTCTTGCTGCCTGCGTTGCAGTCTCCGGAATAGTAGATCGCATCATAGACGTTGAGGTCTGATGATGTTCCAGGCACGAATGTCTTGTATTCCGGTGCGCAAGGAAGCATTTTCTGAAGCTGAGGCAGCATCGATACATATTTTGCAAGCTCCGCGCTCCTTTCCTCGTCTTTGAGGAGGATAAAGCATTCGTATGACGCTTTTGCTTCATTGAGCTTGTCGTCATAGTTCTCAATAGGACCTATCACGATATCTATCTTGCTGTCCTTCATATCCATCCAGGCCATATCGCTTTCGAAATAGTCGTCTGTACGGAATGCTTTGATTCTTTTATGAAGGTAGTTGCGCAGTCCTTCGTTGTCGGTGATTGCGGCTGCCTCCTCCAGGTATAGACATATCTTTTCAATCTCTTCGTTGTATTCCTCGTGGTACCATACTGATTTGAGGGCACCGTCGGCGTCTCTCCTTATCACAGTATAGAGACTTTTCTTGTCGGGATAGGTGAATTCAGCGAAATCCTCATCGGTGATGTCTTCCGGATAATTGTTCGCGCCGCGCGGTTTCGGAACGTAGCCTTCAACGAATGCCAGGTTGTCATCAAG
>VSOK01000031.1 GCA_009774765.1 Bacteroidales bacterium | reverse complement strand
GGGTAGGAGGTCTTGAGAAGACTCACGAAGGCATACTTTCCTCCAATCCTGAAAACCACGCGCTTATGGTAAAGGAGCGTGCCGAGAAGATAGCAAGGGTGGCCGGCTATATCCCTGAACTTGAAGTTTCCGGAGCTAAAGAAGGAAAGCTTCTTGTGGTAGGCTGGGGAGGAACCTACGGACATCTTGTCTCTGCCGTTTCGCAGGTAAGGGCTTCCGGAAAGGAGATAGGATATGCTCATTTTGACTATATAAATCCGCTCCCGGGAAATACGGAGGAAGTCTTTTCCCGTTATGATGAGATTCTCGTCTGTGAATTGAACAGCGGGCATTTCGTGAACTATCTTAGAGGTCTTCTCCCTCAGTACAGATATCAGCAGTACAACAAGGTGCAGGGACAGCCGTTCCTTGTCCAGGAGCTTGTCGCTGCCATAGAAAAGGCATTTGAAGATTAAGTCAGCAAAACAAACATTATGTCAAAATATACATCACAGGATTTCAAAAGCGATCAGGAGGTGAGATGGTGTCCCGGATGCGGTGACCATGCTGTGCTTGCCGCCATCCAGAGGGCTATGCCGCTCATAAGCGATGAACTCGGGTATGAGAAAGAACGTTATGTGGTCGTGTCTGGTATAGGATGCTCTTCAAGGCTTCCGTATTATATGGACACATACGGTTTCCACAGTATACACGGACGTGCCACTGCGATTTCCACAGGAATAAAGGTGGCCAATCCTGAACTTACCGTATGGCAGGCATGCGGAGACGGTGACGCTCTGGCGATCGGAGGAAACCATTTCATCCACGCCATAAGAAGAAATATAGATATCAATATCATATTGTTCAACAATCAGATCTACGGGTTGACAAAAGGACAGTATTCTCCTACTTCACGTTTCGGGGCGGTGACAAAGACTTCACCTTACGGTACGGTTGAGCATCCGTTCAATCCTGGAAGCCTCGTGCTCGGAGCGAAGGGAACCTTTTTCGCGCGTAGCATTGATACAGAACTCAAGCTCAATGAGGAGATAATGCTGGCTGCCGCCAGGCATGACGGTACGTCTGTCGTTGAAATGCTTACCAACTGTGTGATTTTCAATGACGGTACGCATAAGACGATCACTGACCGCTCTGTGCGTGCGGACAGGACGATAGTGCTTCGCCACGGGGAAAAGATGATTTTCGGAAAGGACAGGAAGAAAGGCCTTGTGCTTGACGGACTGAGGCTCAAAGTCGTGACGATAGGCGAGAACGGTATTACTGAAGACGATATACTGACACACGATGCCCATTCGGACAATATCGGAATACATACGATGCTTGCCGATATGAAATATCCGGAGTATCCTGTCGCTCTCGGTGTCATCAGGGAAGTAAAGGATATAACTTATGATGACGCTGTCAGGGACCAGGTGGCTGAGGTGAAAGCGAAATCAGCTATCCGTTGTATGGATGACCTGCTCAGAAGCGGAAGCGTCTGGGAAGTAAAATAAACGGTCATATACGAAGTGAAAACAATATTGAACAGAACCTTAATTAACACACATAATTATGAAAACCAATGAAATAATGGCCGGACTTCAGGTCAAGTATCCTGCCGAGAAAGAATATCTGCAGGCAGTACGTGAAGTGCTTGAATCAATTGAAGATACCTATAACAGACATCCTGAATTTGAAGCGGCAAAAATCGTGGAAAGGATAGTCGAGCCGGACAGGATGTTCACATTCAGGGTTACCTGGGTGGATGACAACGGCGAGATCCAGACAAATACCGGATACCGTGTACAGTTCAACTCTGCTATCGGACCGTATAAGGGAGGTCTCCGTTTCCATCCTTCCGTGAATCCTTCAATCCTGAAGTTCCTCGGTTTCGAGCAGACATTCAAGAATGCGCTTACTACTCTTCCTATGGGTGGAGGAAAAGGCGGCTCCGATTTCAACCCGAAAGGAAAATCCGACGCTGAGATCATGCGTTTCTGCCAGGCGTTCATGCTTGAACTTTGGCGCAATATAGGGCCGGACACTGATGTCCCTGCCGGAGATATAGGTGTCGGCGGACGTGAGATCGGCTTCCTCTATGGAATGTACAAGAAGCTTGCACGTGAGCATACCGGAGTTCTTACCGGAAAGGGTATGACCTGGGGAGGATCTCTGATCCGTCCTGAGGCAACGGGATTCGGTGCCGTGTATTTCGTGCAGCACATGCTCCATCTTCAGAACAAGGATATAAAGGACAAGACCGTCGCAGTTTCAGGATTCGGCAATGTCGCATGGGGTGCCGCAATGAAGGCTACCCAGCTTGGAGCCAAAGTCATCGCTATCTCAGGTCCTGACGGAGCCATCTATGATCCTGAGGGAATGAATGAAGAGAAGATCGCCTATATGCTTGAACTCCGCCGTTCCAACAATGACGTCGTTGCTCCGTTTGCGGACAGGTTCCCTTCCGCTACATTCTATCCTGGCAAAAAGGCGTGGAGCATAAAATGCGACATCGCTATGCCTTGTGCTTTCCAGAATGAGCTTACAGGTGCTGATGCAGAGGAACTTATCGGCAACGGAACCTGGTGCTGTGCGGAGGTTTCCAATATGGGATGTACTCCTGAGGCAATAGAGGCTTTCCAGAAGGCAGGCATAATGTTCGCTCCGGGAAAGGCTGTCAATGCCGGAGGAGTCGCTACTTCAGGTCTTGAGATGACACAGAATGCCATGCACATCAGCTGGAGCGCGGAAGAGGTTGACTCAAGGCTTCACGGGATCATGTCGAATATCCACGAGGCCTGTGTCAAATACGGTACCCAGCCTGACGGATATGTCAACTATGTCAAGGGAGCGAATGTCGCAGGTTTTATGAAAGTCGCGACAGCAATGCTTGAGCAGGGTGTGATCTGATAATTCAAACAATATTTATTGCCGATGACAACAATGGTTAAAAAAGAGAGGAAATTCTCTCTGAAGCACTTTGTAATGCTTCCTCTTGTGATTGCCGTTACGCTTTTACTCTGGCTTGTGCCGTCTTCATTCTTCGGAATAGACGGGCTGACAGTGGTGGAGCAGAGGACAATCGCGATTTTTGTGTTCGCTGCGTTGATGTGGATGTTTGAGATAATCCCTACGTGGGCGACATCCGTGATAACCATTGTGATAATGCTGTTGACGATATCCGACAGCAGCATCTGGTTTATGAAAGGGTCGGGAGTTCCTGCCGATATGGGGACTTTTGTTAGCTACAAGTCTCTTCTTGCGACTTTTGCCGATCCTGTGATAATGCTGTTCCTTGGAGGTTTTGTGCTGGCTATAGCAGCTACCAAGGTAGGGCTTGACGTGCAGCTGGCAAGGGTACTCCTGTGGCCGTTCGGAAAGAAGCCGCGGTTTGTGCTTCTTGGATTCCTTATTGTGATAGGCATCTTCTCGATGTTCATGAGCAATACGGCGACAGCTGCGATGATGCTTACCTTCCTCGCTCCAGTTCTGAAGACGCTTCCGCCTGACGGCAAGGGCAAGATAGGCCTTGCGCTTGCCATTCCGATTGCGGCCAATCTCGGAGGAATCGGAACACCTATCGGAACGCCTCCGAATGCCATTGCTCTCAGCTATCTCAACGATACCCTGCATATGGGAATCGGATTCGGGGACTGGATGCTTGTCATGGTGCCGTATGTCTTTGTCATGCTGCTGATCGCCTGGGGACTTCTCCTGTGGATGTTCCCTTTCAAGGCAAAGAGCATAGAGCTGAACATTACCGGAAATGCGGAAAGGACCCCGCATACCTATATAGTATGGATTACATTTGCGGTTACCATATTGCTGTGGATGCTTGACAAGGTTACAGGCATAAATTCCAATGTGGTGGCAATGATTCCGGTCGGAGTCTTCTGTGTGACAGGAGTGCTTACGAAGGAGGATCTGAAGGAAATCAACTGGAGCGTGCTCTGGATGGTTGCCGGAGGTATTGCTCTTGGAGTCGCGCTCAACAGTACAGGTCTTGCCGAGCATCTTGTTAATGCCATTCCGTTCGGATCGTGGCTTCCTCTTGTCGTGCTTGTGGCTTCCGGTTTTCTGGGATATTTCATATCGAACTTCATCTCCAATACTGCGGCGGCGAATCTTATCGTTCCGATCCTCAGTGCTGTGGGAGTCGGTATGGGTTCTGCGCTCGATCCGGTAGGAGGTGTGAAGACTCTGCTTGTCGGAGTTGCGCTTTCGACATCCCTGGCGATGCTTTTCCCTATCTCTACGCCTCCGAATGCACTTGCGCATTCAACGGGGCTTGTCACTACAAAGGATATGACGAAGGTGGGACTGCTTCTTGGCGTCATCGGCTTTATTTTGGGATACGGCCTGCTGATTTTCATAGGAATTTGATATTTTATTAATACCTTTGCCACCCTGTCGGGTGATTTTGAAGTGACATCCGGAATCCGTTTCGGATGTCACTTTTTTTACCGGCATCTGTACTGTGCCTGGACGGGATTGTTGTAATGAAATTAAATTATTGTTTTGAAAATGAAAAAACTTGTTTGTCTGGTATCGGCCGTTTTGATTGCTTCTGCAGCATTCTCTGCGCAGGCGGCTGATTCTGAAAAAAAAGGAAATGCGGAAAGTGCCGTAAGGCAGGAACTGAAAAACCATTTCAAGTTTTACGGTTTCATAAGGAATTATTTCGCGTTTGACACAAGGGAAAGTACGGCAGGTACGGGAGACTTGTACTATTATATTCCGAAAGACCGCAATATGAATGAAGACGGGTCGCAGGACCTGAATGCGCAGCCGTCCTTCAGGTTCCTTGCCCTGACTACACGTCTTGGAGTTGATGTGTCTGGATACCAGTATGGAAGGACAAAGTTCGGAGCCAAGGTAGAGGGGGATTTTTATGCAGGACTGACAAATTCTCAGACATCTTCAAAAATCAACGGTACCGCACAGTTCCGCCTCCGTCAGGCATACGTCACTCTCGGATGGGATGATATGAAGATGGGTGAAGAGCAGAAGGCTTCGGTGCTCCTTACTATGGGACAGACCTGGCACCCGATGGCGGCTGACCAGCCGCACGTGATCAGTCTTGAGACAGGTGCCCCATTCAACGCTTTCAGCCGTACCCCTCAGGTAAAGATGGATGCAAATCTCGGAAAGAATTTCGTCATTACGGCATCGGCTCTCTGGCAGATGCAGTATCTTTCAACAGGTCCTTCCGGAGCTTCAGCCGAATATATGAAATATTCATGTACTCCTGAGGCGTATCTCGGATTTACAGTAAAATCAAATGACGGGTTTCTCGCCAGGGCAGGTGCCACTCTCCTGAGCATCAAGCCGAGAAGGACAGGAAAGAATGACAATGATGTTACCGTCAAAGTATCGGACCGTATTACCACCGTTTCACCGTATATATATCTGCAGTACAAGTACAAGACCTTTGAGGTAAAGGCAAAGACTATCTACAGCCAGGCAGGTGAACATTTGAACCTTATGAGCGGATACGGTATCGTGGGTGAGTTCAAGGACGGCTGCCGTATCTATACTCCTCTCCAGGCTTCATCTACATGGGCTTCACTCAGCTACGGAAAGAAATGGCAGGTGATGCTTATGGGAGGATATATCAAAAATCTCGGTTCCGTAAAGAACCTGCGCAATGACAACGGAGTTGTTGACCCAGGAGACTTCTATTTCAGCGGGAACGGTTCCAAGAATCTTAATTCTATGTGGAGGCTGATTCCTGCCGTTGCATACAATGCCGGAAAATTCACATTGGCCCTTGAATATAATCTTACTGCGGCACAATATGGTGCGGGCAGATATAATGCGAAAGGACTTGCGCTGGATAATCTTCACTGGATATACAACAACCGTATCCAGATGATGGTCAAGTTCACATTTTAGGGCATAAGTATATAATGCATACGGATGTGGTAAAAGCCCCGGGGCGGTTACCACATTCTTTTTATCCATCATATAAATTTATAACCATGAAAAAAAGTTTTTTCTTGGCGGTATATGCCGCACTCTTTTTTATATGTGTTCCTTCGGGTGCGCAGAACATCCAGTTTCATTATGATTTCGGCGGTCTTATGTACCGTAAGGGGGCGAAAGCTCTGGACGGTTCTTCTGCCATTCCTTTCCGGCCTTCTCTGACGACTACGGTAGAGATGTTCAAGCCTGATTCCTGGGGAAACACATTCTTTTTTGTCGATATGAACTACGGGAGCATTCCCGGTGACGGAGGTGTGCTCGGTGCCTATTGGGAGATTGCGCGTGAACTCCGCTTCTGGGAGCTGCCTCTGTCTGTGCACATAGAATATAATGGAGGACTTGATGTCTTTACGGGGGCCTATGATGATGCCTGGCTTGCAGGACCTTCCTGGTCTTTCGCTTCAAAGGACTTTTCCAGGACATTTTCGGTCTCTGCGATGTATAAGGCTATTCCCCGTAATCCCAAGACAGTACATAATTTCCAGCTTACAGGCGTGTGGAACATATATTTCTGGCAGGGACGTTTCCTTTTTGCCGGATTCATTGATTTCTGGAAAGAGAACAGGCCGTGGCAGGTGACTTCGCGCAGCGGGGCCGACGGTACTGACTACATCCTTATGTCCGAACCCCAGCTTTGGTATAACCTCAATACGGTCAAGGGACTGGAAAAGTTCAATCTGAGTGTGGGGACGGAAGTTGAGATAAGCAACAATTTTGTCGCCGCGGGATTTTTTGCAATTCCTACAGCGGCCGTGAAATGGACATTTTAGAAAAACAAGATATGACAGACAGATTTGCACGTGTTGGCTTTGCCGTCTTTGTTTCCCTTCTTATATGGAGCGGAACAGTGTCTGCGCAGAAGCATTCAGACAAAGTTTTTGTGGATGCCGTACAGTTCCCTTTGTACGGCAAGGTTTCGGATGACACGAATACGAGGTATGAGAGGCTTCCTGCCTCCCTGGAGGGGATTTCCCGTGGCCCGGTATGGTCTCTCGGCAGGAACTCCGCCGGACTTTTCATCAGATTCCGTTCAAATTCGACTGCAATATGGGCGCGCTGGGAATCCACATTCTGCGTGTCTATGAATCATATGACTCCTGCAGGCACAAGGGGGCTTGACCTCTATGCCATTGAAGATGGAGAGTGGCGTCCTGTATGCAGTGCCCGTCCGTCAAAGGACAAGCTGACTGAAACCTGTATAATTTCCGGAATGGACGGTAGAGAGAGGGAATATATGCTCTATCTGTCTTTATATGACGGAGTGTCTTCGCTTGAAATAGGAGTGGACAAGGACGCCTTGATCGCCCCTCCGGCAGTGGACAGGCCTTCAAGGGAGCGTCCTGTGGTAATGTATGGTACAAGTATTCTTCAGGGAGGATGTGCGAACCGTCCCGGTATGGCCCATACCAATATAATAGGCCGCCGTCTTGACAGGGAAGTCATCAATCTGGGTTTCAGCGGAAATGCTCTGCTTGATATGGAGATTGCCGGGCTGATGGCGTCTGTTGAGGATCCAGGAGTATATGTTCTTGATTATGTCCCCAATGCGTCTGTACAGATGATTGATGAAAAGGGGGAGGAGTTTTTCCGTACATTGAGGGATGCGCATCCTGACGTGCCTGTCATTTTCATAGAAGACCCGACCTTCCCGACGACTGTGTTCAACGGCAGGATAAGGTCTGAGGTGCAGAAAAAGAATATGGCCCAGAAAAGACTTTATGAAAAGCTGAAAAGAAGCGGGGAGAAGAGGATATACTATATTTCAACGGACGGTCTTATAGGAGATGACGGTGAGGCTACTGTGGACGGTATACATTTTACTGACCTTGGTGCTGTAAGGTATGTCGACAAGGTGCTTCCTGTAGTCAGAAAGGCTTTGAAAAGACGTTGATGCCAACTGAAAAAACGAGGCGGGCTGAATATTCCAGTCCGCCTCGTTTTTATATGCGCTGTCCGTTATCTGATGTGTTCCAATATCATCGGCTCCATAATCCTGTAGCCTTCAATATTAGGATGCACTCCGTCAGGACCAAGTCTTTCAGGCAGTCCTCCGTTCCCGTCGGTCATAGCGGAATGGTAGTCTACATATTTGATCTTTGCCTTTATGGCATAGTCTTTTATCATTCCGTTGAGCCTTATTATGATTTCCGCCGGCTTTACTCCAGGTCTCCAGCTGTAATGGTCTGCAGGAGTTATCGAGCACAGTACAGGGCGGATTCCGTTCGCCTTTGCAAGTTCGCACATCGATATTATGTTGCCGAGGATGTTTTCTTCCGAAATATATCCGTTGTTTTTGGCGATGTCGTTTGTACCGGCCATAATCACTACATATTTCGGATGCAGGTTTATTACATCCTGTCTGAATCTGACAAGCATTTCTGATGTGGTCTGTCCGCTGATTCCTCTGCAGGCGAAATTGTTGCCCGTGAAGAATTCCGAGTCCGCATTGTCCCAGTTGTCGGTTATGGAGTCTCCCATAAAAACCGCGACAGGAGCCTTTGATATTTCAGAATTGGCCTTGGCATATCTTCCGAACCTTGCCCAGTCGTGGTCCTGTGCGCCTGCAATGCCTATTGTTATGGCTGCAAAAGCAGCCAGCAGTATAATTCTTTTCATCTTCAGCCGGTTATTCAAGGCCTGCAAGGCATTTTGACACATTGTCCTCTATCCTTGCAAGGATTTCCTCTTCAGTCATATCCTCTGAACCCTTGCAGTCTCCTTTATAGAATTTCTCTCCTGTGATGTTCTCGTACAGCTCTATATAACGCTCTGTGATTCCGTTTACGATTTCCGGTGTCATCTCAGGTACCTTCTGGCCTTCCTGGCCCTGGAAGCCATTTGCCATCAGCCATTCACGTACAAATTCTTTTGAAAGCTGTTTCTGTTTCTCTCCTTTGGCAAGCCTGTCTTCATATCCTTCAGCATAGAAGTAACGTGAGGAGTCAGGGGTATGTATTTCGTCCATAAGATATATGACACCGTCTTTCTTGCCGAATTCATATTTTGTGTCCACAAGGATGAGGCCCATCTTTGCCGCTATCTCAGTCCCTCTTTTGAAGATTGCCTTTGTGTATTCCTCAAGTTTCTCGTAATCCTCACGTCCCACGAGTCCGGAAGCGATTATCTCCTCTTTGGAAATGTCCTCGTCGTGTCCTTCTGCAGCCTTTGAGGTAGGGGTGATTATAGGCTCGGGGAATTTCTGGTTTTCAACCATTCCTTCAGGCATCTCGACTCCGCATATTGTGCGTTTGCCTGCCTTGTATTCTCTCCAGGCGTGTCCTGAAAGATAACCGCGTATGACCATCTCTACTTTGAACGGCTCGCATTTGTGTCCTACTGTAACCATTGGGTCAGGGACTGCAATTTTCCAGTTCGGAAGGATGTCGGTTGTCTCATCAAGGAATTTTGCCGCTATCTGGTTCAGCACCTGTCCTTTGTATGGTATACCTTCGGGAAGTACGACGTCGAAGGCTGAAATTCTGTCAGAAACTACCATCACAAGGTATTCGTCTTTGATGTTGTAGACATCACGGACTTTGCCGACATACTTGTCTGTCTGTCCGGAGAAATTGAAATCGGTCTTAACAATTGCTGCCATCTTTTGTAGATAATTAATTGTGTATAAGCTTGTTCTATTATATTTTCCCGAATGTTGGATTTAGAACCACAAAAGTAGTAAAATGTTTCTAATAATCGGTCAGCTTCAACCTGTATTTGAGGCTTCCGGAGTTCATAAAATATTCCTCTTTATCCGTATTGTCCCGGCTGTCCGCCGACAGCTCCGCCGTGGTGCCTGCCGACACCGGAATCCGTCTCCAGGTGCCGGTGTCAATCCTGAACATAACAGGGGATTTCTTCCCTTCCGGCATAAATCCGAGCCTGGTGTATACGCTTCCGTCGGACCATTCAAGATCTGCATAGCTCATGATGTCGTCAGGATGTATGTCGCTGATGAATGCCTTGAGGAGTTTTCCCATTCCTCCCGTAACTCTCGTTTCTGGAAGGGAGGCATATCTTATCCATTCGTATGACCGTATTTCCTTGCCGTCTTTTGCCCATTTCCTTGCATTTGAGAATACGGCGACAGCCACAAGTGTCCCTGCAGGGAACCTTTGCTGATCCTGTCCGTTCCCGTTGCCGGAATATCTTGATATGTACAGTCCGTAGCAGTATCTGCAGGAAGCTGACCCGTAGCTGTGATACCGGTCAAGGAATGCCTTTGCCTCAGGCTTTTCAATGCGCCTGGCTTCACAGTTCCTTGCGAATATGCCCGTGAATATTCCGCAGTGGGCTATTATCCGTTTCTGTATGGTGTCACGACGGGTTTCCCATCTGTCGCGTGCCACGACAAGCGGTCTGTCGGGCATTGATGATATGAGTGATTCGAGACGGGCGGCATTCTCTGCGGCCTCTTCTTCTGTACGGCTGAATGAACTTACAGGGATCAATGAAGAGCTCCTTCCGCCAGGACCTGTCACATCAAGAACTGTAAATCCGTTTCTGAGTATGGTCCTGACATCCGCCCCCTGTGATCTGATGGAGGAAACGATATCTTCTGTAAAACCGTTTGTCTTCACGGCGCAAAAATATCAGAAAGAGCCGACTTTTCCTATTTTTGACAGGGAATCAGTGAAAAATAATTGATGCGGGGAATTTACGGTACGGATAATGTATGGGCCCGTTTGTCTTGCGTGCATCACAGTATGCAGGAGAGTTGTATATTTGTCGTATAAAAACCAATGTCAATGTTCAAGGAAAACAGAGGAGATGTGCTCCACGGGATACTTCTGATTGTATTGTTCTCATTTTCTGCTTTTTATATCGCTGATTTCGAGGTGATGAAAAAGCTGTCGCTCAGCCCTCTTATCGTCGGGATCATTCTCGGGATGCTGTATGCCAACAGCCTTCGGAACAAACTGCCCCAGACCTGGGTGCCTGGAATACACTTCTGTACGAAACAGGTGCTGCGTCTGGGTGTCATATTGTACGGTTTCAGGTTGACTTTTCAGCAGGTTGCGGCCATCGGCCTTCCTGCCGTGATGGCGGATGTCATAATAGTGACGGTCACCATTCTTCTCGGCATCCTGCTGGGACGGCTTTTGAAAGTGGATTCACAGACTTCGCTTATGACCTCGATGGGAAGTGCGATATGCGGGGCGGCAGCCGTGCTCGGAGCCGAGCCTGTGGTGAAATGTCCTCCGCACAAGACAGCCGTGGCTGTGTCCACCGTCGTTATTTTCGGCACGCTTTCAATGTTTCTCTATCCCTTGGCGTATCGCAGCGGACTTCTTTCCGGGCTGGATGACCGTCAGGTGGCCGTGTATATCGGAGCTACTCTGCACGAGGTGGCCCATGTCGTAGGGGCGGGCAATGCAATAGATGCCGCAGGAGGAAATGTCGCTGATGCCGCTACCATCACCAAAATGATAAGGGTGATGCTTCTCGCGCCTGTGCTGCTTATAATGAGTTTCGTGATGTCCCGTATGGAAAAGAAATCGTCGCCTTCCGCCGCTTCAGGCAGAAAGATCGCCGTGCCGTGGTTCGCTTTCTGGTTTCTTGCCGTAATCGGTATCAACTCGATCCTGCAGAGCTCAGGATTCATACCTTCCGACATTCTGGACAAAGGAACAGACGTTATAAACAGTTTTGATACATTCCTGCTTACTATGGCTATGACAGCCCTTGGTGCGGAGACAAGTTTTGACAAATTCAAAAAAGCGGGTATAAAGCCTTTCCTGCTTGCCGGAGGACTTTATCTATGGCTGGTTGCGGGAGGCTATTTTGTCGCCTTGCTTATTGCCTGAGGCTCATCGTGCGCGGCGGAATACGACGGATGCTAATGGATCTGCCGGTCGAGATAGCTCTGGAGTATGATGGCCGCGCTGATTCTGTCGACGGAGTTCTTGTCCATCCTGTCTTTTTTCTTCATTCCTCCGTCAATCATTGCCTTGTGCGCAAGTACGGATGTAAATCTCTCGTCTTCAAGCGTTACGGGAATATCGGGGAATGCCTTCGCAAGATGTTTGAGGAAAATATCGATGTCTTTTGCCGCTTCTGAAGGCCTGCCGTCCATATTGATTGGGTAGCCTACCACAAAACGAACTACATTCTCTTTTTCAGAATACAATTTAAGATATTCTATTATCTTTGCAGACTGGACTGTATCCAATGCCGACGCAAAGATTCCGAGCGGATCGCTGACCGCGACGCCGACCCGTTTTCTGCCATAATCTATGCCGATTATCCTGTCCATCGGATGCAAAGTAACATAAAAACCATGTCAAGACAAAATAAAAATCATAAAACAGATCATTACAGGCTTGTCCTGTTTGACAACAGGATTCATAACCAGCTTTGGACTCTGAGGTTTTCAAAGCCAGGGTTCGTTCTTGGGGCAGCTGCTGTAATCGTCGGATTTTCAGTCATTTTTTATCTGCTCATAGCCTTTACTCCTGTCAGGCTCACAATTCCGGGGTATCCTGATTCCCATTCCAAGAGGACAGCCATACAGAATGCCATAAAAGTGGATTCTCTTGAAAAGATAATTGTCCGCTGGGAACTCTATTCCGAGAATCTGAGGCGGGTTATAGACGGTGAAGAGCCCCTGAAGATTGACAGCATCAATTGGGTCAATTCCGCCGCATACACCAAGACAAGGGCTGAACTTGACAGGCGTGATTCCATTCTCCGGTCCAATGTGATGAATGAGGAGCAGTTTGAACTTTCAAACAGGAATATGCGTGACCTTCCAATAGAAGGCATACATTTCTTCTCTCCGCTCAAAGGTGTGATCTCACAGGGATATGACAAGGTGATACATCCTTATATCGACATAACCGCGCCGGAAAATTCAGTCGTGATGTCTGTGCTGGACGGCACGGTGATATTGGCCGGCTGGAATGACGATTCCGGATACACGATCACGATACAGCATGAAAACGACATTATAACCACTTATAAGCACAACAGGAAACTTCTCAAAAAGCCGGGGGACAAGGTTTCCGCAGGAACTCCTGTGGCACTTGTCGGAGGTACAGGTTCGCTGAGCACGGGAGAGCACCTTCATTTTGAACTCTGGCACAAGGGGGAAGCGATTGATCCTACAAAATACATCAATTTCTGATGAGAAAGAGAAGAATAGCGATATTGGGGTCCACGGGCTCTATCGGCAGACAGGCGCTTGACGTGATTGCGCAGCATCCGGATATGTTCGAGGTCGAGCTGCTGACTGCGAACAACAGCAGCGAGCTTCTGATTGAACAGGCTGTCAGGTTCAACGCAAACAGCGTCGTGATAAGGAACGAGGACAAATACGAAGAAGTTTCAAAGGCACTTGAACCGCATTATATAAAGGTTTTTGCCGGGATGCAGTCTATCTGCGACCTTGTTGCCGGGGACAATATAGACATCGTTCTGACTGCGATGGTCGGGTTCAGCGGCCTGGAGTCTACTGTGGCTGCCATCAGGGCCGGTAAGACGATTGCCCTTGCCAACAAGGAGACGCTTGTGGCGGCAGGTGAGATCGTGATGGGACTGGCGGAAAAGCACAATGCGGTGATTCTTCCCGTGGATTCAGAGCACTCGGCGATATTCCAGTGTCTCCAGGGTTCGCACGGGGCTGAAATAGAGAAAATCCATCTGACTGCGTCCGGAGGACCTTTCCGTGAATGGACTCGTGAAGATATCGCCCGCGCCTCGGCGGCTATGGCTCTCAAACATCCGAAATGGACAATGGGCAGCAAGATCACGATAGACTCTGCCACTATGATGAACAAGGGGCTTGAGATCATTGAGGCGAAATGGCTGTTCGGTGTGGATGCTTCAAAAATAAATGTGGTGGTGCATCCGCAGTCAATCATCCATTCTATGGTGGAATTTGCTGACGGGGCGGTCATCGCACAGCTGGGACATCCTGATATGAGGGAGCCGATCCAGTACGCTCTCGCTTACCCTGAAAGACTTTCGCTCAGCAACAGGAAGATAGATTTTGCCGAACTGGCCTCGCTTTCGTTCTATGCTCCGGATATGGAGAAATTCCCTGCCATAGGAATAGCGTTCGATGCCTTGGAGAAAGGCGGAAATATGCCTTGTATAATGAATGCGGCCAATGAAGCCGCCGTAGCCGCATATCTTCAGGACAGGATAGGATTCTATGATATTACAGGTGTCGTATGTGAATGTATGGCTGGTGTGGATTTTGTCGGGAAGCCCGACCTTGACGCTATTTTCAGAACCAATGAAGAGGCATACGCCAAAGCGTCGGAAATAATAGGGAAAATATCTTCCGTAAGATAATAGACAGAAATTATGGTTGTATTGATGAAAATCCTGCAAGTGTTGCTTGCGTTGTCGATACTTGTGCTTGTGCACGAGCTTGGACATTTCTTTTTCGCAAAACTGTTCAGGATAAGAGTAGACAAATTTTATCTTTTTTTTGATGCGGGCGGATTCTCGCTGTTCCGCTTCAAGCCCAAGGGGTCTGACACTGAATATGGAATAGGATGGCTGCCTCTCGGAGGTTATTGCAAGATTGCCGGTATGGTGGACGAGTCCATGGACACGGCGTCCCTGAAGAATGACCCGCAGCCTTGGGAGTTCAGGAGCAGGCCTGCATGGCAGAGGATGCTTGTGATGTCGGGAGGAGTGCTTTTCAATTTCGTGCTTGCCATCCTCCTTTATATAGGCATTCTCGCAGGATGGGGTGAGAGCTATATCAGCAATGAGGGCAACAGCATATATGTCAACGAACTTTCATACGAAATGGGCTTCCGCAACGGAGACCGTATCATAAGCTTTGATGACTATGTGCCGGAAAATTTCGGGATGCTGCAGGCTGACCTTGCGCGCCATACGACGAGAAAGGCGACCGTACTGCGTGACGGGGATACGGTCGACATATATATAGACCACAATATGATAGGGGATGTTCTCAATACTCCCGGGATGTTTTCCCTTGCCGTTCCTTTTGTGATAGACACGGTACCTCCGGAATCTGTCAACAGGGAATCAGGGCTTGTAAGAGGGGACAGGATAATAGCCGTGGACGGGCAGCCGGTGGAGTTTGTCCAGGATTCGCGCCCTCTTCTTGCCGGCCTTTCCGGCAGGGAAGTGCCGATTCTTGTGGAAAGAGATGATGATACTCTTGCCATGACGCTTCAGGTTGATACTTCAGGGAGACTCGGTGTCTATACCCAGCTGCCGGGAATGAGAAAGAGGGAATATTCTGTGATTGAAGCGATACCTGCAGGATTCAGGCTGACATTCAGTACGATAGGAGGCTATCTCCAGGATCTCAAGCTCATCTTTACTCCGAGCACGGAAGCATACAAGTCCGTGGGCAGCTTCATCGCTATGGGTCAGATATTCCCGTCGGCCTGGGACTGGTTCCAGTTCATAAACATATTGGCACTGCTCTCGATAATGCTCGGTGTCATGAACCTGATACCGATCCCCGCGCTGGACGGAGGACATATATTGTTCACGGTCTATGAAATGATCACAGGGCACAAGCCGAGCGACCGGTTCCTGATTGTGGCACAGGTGATAGGTATGGCCCTGCTGTTTGCCCTTATGATCCTTGCGTTCGGCAACGATATCGGGCGTCTGTTGAGGTAACATAAAAACAAAGATATTATGAAACGTTTTTTATCAATCGCAGCTTTTGCCTTTGTGCTTCTGGCTTTGACCGGATGCAATGAAGGAACGCGTAAAAAGGCTCTGCTTCCTACGATAAGCGGAAAGGCAGGTGAAGTCATCATAGTTGTCAGCAAAGGGGAGTGGGAAGGCTGTGTGGGAATCGAATTGAGAGACCTTCTTGCAAGCGACTGTCCGTTCCTTCCGCAGAAGGAACCCCTTTATACACTGGTGAACATTACTCCTTCCACATTCACGAATATTTTCCAGATACACCGCAATATCCTTATCGTGAACATCAGCAGTGATGTTACGGAGCCAGGAATAGTGTACAGGACCGACGTATGGGCACAGCCGCAATGCGTGATATCCGTCAATGCTCCTGACGGGGAATCGGCGGCGGGAATCATCAGGGAGAACCGTGACCGTATACTTCATACGCTTGAGCAGGCTGAGCGTGACAGGATCATCAATAATGCGAAGAAATTCGAGGAACGCTCGCTGGCTCCGGAAGTTACCGCTCTTGCGGAAGGCTCACCGCATTTTCCGAGCGGATACTCTCTCAAGAAGAGGGCGCAGAACTTCATCTGGATTTCATACGAGACCACGTATATCAACCAGGGAATATTCATCTACAGGTATCCTGCGTCAGGGGAAAACGACCTTACGGTAGAAAAGATAATCGCAAAACGAAATGAGGTCCTTAAACAGAATGTGCCTGGAATGTTTGACAACACATATATGACGACAAGCGACATCACTGTTCCAGGACTGGAGTATGTCAGATATAAGGGGCGCGATTTCGCTGAAGTGAGAGGTTACTGGGAAGTCAACAACGATTTTATGGGAGGGCCGTTCGTGTCGCATTCCTTTTACAGCCCTTCAGGAGAGGATATAATTGTCATTGAGGCGTTTGTCTATGCTCCGAGGTATGACAAGAGACATTATCTCAGACAGGTTGAATCATTGCTCTATTCTTTCGAATGGGCAGAGGAATCGAAAAAATAATAAAAGATAATGCTTAAAAAGTGCAAAAATATTTTGTCCTAAAGAAAATAATACATACCTTTGCACTCCCTTTCAAGATATACTCTTGATAGCGGTAAGTTTTGGTGGGTTCGTATAACGGCTAGTACTCAAGATTTTCATTCTTGCAATAGGGGTTCGATTCCCCTACCCACTACAAAAAATATAAAAAATAAAATAATGGCAAATCACGCATCAGCAGACAAGCGTCACCGCCAAAGCGAGAGACGCAGATTGCATAACAAGTATTATGCAAAGACTACAAGGAACGCTATCCGTGCGCTGAGAAATACTTCCGATAAGGAGACAGCTCAGTCAAATGCACCTAAGGTTTACGCAATGATTGATAAACTTGCTAAAATCGGCGTTATCCACAAAAACAAGGCAGCTAACCTTAAGAGCGGTATAGCAGTCTACATCAACAAGCTTTCATAAATGAAGGACCTTAAAAGGTTTTCTTATAGCTACAAGAAGTTGTCATAAAGGCAACTTCTTTTTTCTTGGGAAAGTTTTTGTGGAATGACAATTCCACGGAATGACCGGAACATCGGGATGTAGCGCAGTTGGTAGCGCACTACGTTCGGGACGTAGGGGTCGGGCGTTCGAGTCGCCTCATCCCGACCGCAGAAGGGTGACGGAAGCATAGGCTCCGGTCACCCTTCTTTTTGCTGTGTCTGTGTTTACTGTGGCCATCGGACGAAAAAATGGCTGATGGCCACAGTTGTTGAAAGGTAACTTCTTGGCAATCAGTTATATAGTAAAGCTGTCCCGTGTCCATTGGACGATAAAAGGGCCGATGGGACCAATAGCTGGAAGGTAACCTCTTGATAATTAGTTGTGTGGCAAGTCTATCCCGTAGCCATCGGACGAAAAAATGGCTGATGGTCACAGTTGTTGAAAGGTAACTTGTTGATAATAAGCTATGTGGTGAGTCTGTCCCGTGGCCATTGGACAAAAATATGGCTGGTGGCCACGTCTTTGCAGACTTGTTGCCCGGAGAACGTGATATTGATGACTCTATGCCTTGCCGTTTTGATTCAACGGGCATCTCTTGTGGGCATGGCTGTCGAATCTGCCATAAACACATATTTTTATATGTAATCCGGTATTTGACGGAATTGTTATATATTTGCAAGCCCGGCTGTATGATGATATGGCCTGAAAGAGGATGCAACAAGAGTATTAACAACAGAAAACAGAGATAAAATGAAACTTCCTATCTATCTATATGGTGCTGATGTTCTCAGGGAACCGTCTAAAGATGCGGATCTGAATGACAGGGAAACCTTGACGCAGTTGATTTCGGATATGAAAGAGACGCTCAAGAGTGCTGACGGGTGCGGGCTTGCCGCTCCTCAGGTAGGTGTCGGTCTCAGGGTTCTTATTGTGGACGGGACTGAACTGACGGACGTGTATGACTATCTCAAAGGCTTCAGGAGGACTATGATCAATCCTGTCGTGCTGGAGGAGAGTTCTTCGACTGTGGAGTATTCGGAAGGATGCCTGAGTGTTCCGGGGGTATATGCGGATGTCCGCAGGCCTTCAAAGATAAAGGTTGAATATTATGATGAGGATTTCAACAAGGTGACGGAGGAACTTGACAGATTCGCGTGCAGGATGGTCCAGCATGAGCTTGATCATCTTGACGGCAACCTTTTTGTGGACAGGGTCGCTCCGATAAGGAGAAAGATGGTTTCAAAAAAACTCCAGAATATAGCCAAAGGAAAAGTATCACCGCATTATAAGACAAAACAATAATATTATGGGAGCATTTCACGCATACGATATCAGGGGAATCTACAATGTGGATTTCGATAAGGATACAGCATATAAGACAGGATATTTCCTGCCGGAACTTCTCGGTGCTGACAAGGTGCTTGTCGGCCGTGACTGCAGGGTGTCTTCAGGTGAGATACACGAATATCTTCTGAAAGGTATAACCGATGCGGGAGCCGATGTCTATGACATAGGGTTGAGCACAACGCCGATGGTGTATTTCGGTACGGCGAATTACGGGTTCAAGGCTTCCGTGCAGATTACCGCATCCCACAATCCTGCCGAGTACAACGGAATGAAGGTCTCCAGGGAGAATGCTCTTCCTGTAGGTTTTGATACCGGTCTTGGACAGATCAAAGAATGGATAGACAGCGGACGCCCATGTACTCCGGCAGCGGTCAAGGGACAGGTGAAATCTATGGACATCCACAAGGATTACCTTGAATTCCTTCTTAAGTATAAAGGCGATTACAGCGGACTGAAAATAGCGATGGACCTGTCCAACGGAATGTCCTCGCTGTATGCCCGTGAGATTTTCGGTGACCAGCCTGCATATATTTTTGAGGAGCTGGACGGACGTTTCCCGAACCACGAGCCGAATCCGCTTGTGGAGAAGAATGTAGCCGCCCTGAAAGAGCTTGTGCGAAGCACAGGTGCCGATATAGGTGTCATATATGACGGTGATGCGGACAGGGTCATGTTCGTCGATGAAAATTCACGCTTTATCTCTCCTGACCTTATGATTGCCGTGCTTGGACATTATTTCCTTGAAGAAAGGGGAGAGAAGGGCATTGTGCTGCAGGATATCAGGAGTTCCAAAGCGGTAGGGGAGTATCTTGCGCCTATGGGCGGACAGATGCGCACCTGGAAAGTCGGACGTGCCTTTGCCGCTCATAAATTGAGGGAGCTTGACGGGGTCTATGGAGGAGAGCTTGCCGGACATTATTATTTCCGTGATTTCTTCTACTCCGACAGCGGACTGCTCGCTTCTATCCTGATACTTGATGTGGTGGCCGCGATGAAGGCAAAAGGCATATCATTGAGCCGCCTGATAGCCGGAATCGAGAAATATCAGAATTCAGGGGAAATAAACTTCCGTATAGAGGACAAGCAGGGTGCTATGGATGCTGTAAGGGACCATTTCATGTCTACGGAGGAATCAACTGCATATATGGATTTTGACGGATACAGGGTTGAGTTCCCTCAGTGGTGGTTCAATATCCGTCCGTCGAATACCGAGCCTTATCTCAGATTCATCTGCGAGGCCACTTCAAGAGAGCTGCTGGATGAAAAGATCGCTGTGGTGAAAGAAATACTTGAAACGCGCTTCGGTGCAGAATAATTGTAGCATTGATGTTGTCGGAACGTTTTATATATTGTATTGTTTCAGGGCTTATGCTGGCTGTGCAGTCTGTGTACGGTGCGGCAGATGGTGTGCCGAGGAAAGCGTTGAAGGTGGCTGAGGCTGAGGTGATTCTCCCGAGGACTGCTTTGCGTCCTGTAAAATCATTGATAGACAGTGATGCCGTGCCGCTTGATACCCTTGATACAGGGAATGAATCTGTCAAGGTTGTACTGTACAGCAACAATACCTGGCGTTACCTTAAGGATCTTTCCCGGACTGTGGACTCGGGCATTTTCCAGGAGAATTGGGACGAAACCGTCACCAATCCGTATAAAATACCGCTGGACAGCCTGCCGGTATCCTGGAGGGTGTGGATGGTGGACAGCCTCAGCCAGTATCACTGTCCTTTTCAGGGGAGTATCCATCCTCGCGGAAAGTTCGGTGTCAGAAGGGGAAGGCGTCATCAGGGTGTGGACCTGCCTCTTGCCTCCGGCACTCCGATATATGCTACGTTTGACGGAAAGGTGCGTATGTCCATGTATGTCCGCGGATTCGGAAACCTTATAATAATCCGCCATCCCAACGGACTGGAGACTTTTTATGCCCATCTGTCAAAAAGGAATGTGGAGGCCGGTGACCTTGTCAATGCCGGTGATGTAATAGGCCTTGGAGGCTCTACCGGACGTTCTACAGGACCTCATCTTCATTTCGAGACAAGGTATAAGGGATTTGCCTTTGATCCGCAATGGCTTATAAATTTCTCGACAGGCGAGTTGAGGCACAGGCTTTTTCTTCTGAAGCGGAGACAGTTCAACCCGTACAGCAATTACGAACAGGATTTCGAGGACGAGTTCCGTAATGATGAGGAAGACAGGAAAGAGGATGCTGAAAAAGCGGCTATGCGTTATTATACTGTGCGCTCGGGCGACACTCTGGGCCGTATTGCCATCAACAATGGAACTACCGTATCTGAAATTTGCAGACTCAACGGGATTACAGCCAAGACGGTCCTCAGAATAGGCCGTAAGTTGAGGGTAAAGTAGCCGCGATTTTATGCCCATTGTCAAAAAATGTTAATTTTTAGTGCTGTTTTGCAAGATAATGTGTACATTTCGGTGCTAAAACCTGAATAAAATGACCGAATCAACAATACAACGAATTGATTTGGATGCTATTGTCCGCAGTCGTGCGGGCAAGAAGGCCAGATATATACCTGGTTTTGTGGTCAGTTTCCTCAAGAAGCTGGTACACCAGTCATTTATAAACGGCTTTCTGGAGAAAGGATATACAGGAGTTGAATTCTGTGGAAACTGTCTTGACTATCTTGATGTCAAGGTCGTCGTCGAAGGTCTGGAGAATATTCCCGACAAGACAAAACGCTATACGTTCGTCTCCAATCATCCTCTTGGTGCAATAGACGGGGTCACGCTCGGAATGGTTCTGGGAAGGCATTATGACGGCAGGATAAAATATCTTGTCAATGATCTTCTTATGAATCTCAAAGGATTGGCCCCCCTCTGCGTGCCTGTCAACAAGATCGGGAGCCAGGCAAGGAATCTTCCGCTCCTTATCAATGAAGCATTCAGATCGGACAATCAGATGCTGATGTTCCCTGCGGGGATATGTTCAAGAAAGATAGACGGCAGGATACAGGATCTGCCCTGGACGAAAGCCTTTATAACCAAAAGTATAGAGTCGGGACGTGATGTCGTGCCTGTATATTTTGAAGGTCGGAATTCAGAGCGGTTCTACAATATCGCAAGGTTATGCGGCAAGCTTAGGCTGAAATTCAATTTTGCCATGCTTCTGCTGCCGGATGAAATGTACAGAAGCCGTGGAAATACCTATAGGATAAAAATAGGAGAACCGATTCCATACAGTGCCTTCGACAGTTCCAGGACTGCTTCAGAATGGGCACAGGAAGTTAGAAACCGGGTTTATCAATTAAGCGTAAGGGATGGAAAACATAATAGAACCTATAGACAGGGAGCTGCTGAAGGCGGAACTGTCAAAAGAGAAAAAACTCAGGGACACCAACAAGGGAGGTAACGAGATCTATATAGTTACCTGCAATGACGCGCCCAATGTCCTGAAGGAAATAGGCCGTCTGAGGGAGATCTCCTTCAGAGCTTCCGGGGGGGGCACCGGGCTTTCTATGGATATCGATTATTTTGATACTATGGAAAATCCTTGCAGGCAGCTTATTCTGTGGGATCCGGATGCGGAGAGAATCATAGGCGGATACAGGTTCCTCCTCGGTACGGATATGAAATTTTCAGAGGACGGGCAGCCTGTTCTCGCTACTTCACATCTGTTCCGTTTCTCCGAGAAGTTCATAAAGGAATATCTGCCATATACTATAGAGCTGGGACGTTCATTCATCTCTCCTGAATATCAGAGGAAAGAGGCCGGGACAAAAGCCCTGTTCGCGCTGGACAATCTCTGGGACGGTCTCGGGGCTCTGATGATACAGACTCCCGGGATGAAATATTTTTTCGGCAAGATGACCATGTACCCGTCCTATGACAGCTATGGGCGTGATCTAATACTGCATTTTCTCGACAAGCATTTCAGCGATGATGAAAATCTTGTAGTCCCTCATAATCAGCTTCCCATAAAGACTGACTCGCATATTATGGACGAGGTCCTGACAGAAAAGGAGTTCAAGGATGACTATAGGCTTCTCAATGCTGAAATCCGTCGCCTCGGATACAATATCCCTCCTCTTGTGAATTCTTATATGAGCCTGTCGCCGACTATGAAGATGTTCGGTACGGCGATAAATGATGAGTTCGGAGATGTCGAGGAGACTGGAATCCTTATCGCTTTCGATGAAATGTACGACGAGAAGAAGGAGCGTCATATAGATTCTTTTATCAGGCAGAAGATAGATGCCATCAAGAGACGTTTTCCTGATGTGGCGGACGGTGTCAATGAACTGGCTGAAAGGATAAGGGCACGCCGGGGACGTATACACGCCAGGCGTGAATCCAGTAAGGATAGATTCCGCAAGAAACATATAAGGTAATAATCAAATATCAAGGATTTATTGGAAATGAGACGAATTATCGCTGTAGTGTTGATTCTGTCTGCATTTGCGGCAGCAGCACAGGCCCAGATCAAGATCGGGAACCGTACAATCAATGTCAAAAAAGCTGTCCAGGCCGCGAGTGATGTGGCGAATGCCATAACCCTTTCTGACGAGGACATAGCCTCGATGAGCCACGAGTCGGTGGTGTGGATGGACGAGCACAATCCTGTGGATACGCTTGAATATGACGCAAGACTCAAAAGGCTTACTGCAGGAATTGACCAGGTCAACGGCCTTCCGCTTAATTTCAAGGTGTACTATGTGAGCGATGTGAATGCGTTTGCCTGCGGGGACGGTTCCATCAGGGTGTTTTCAGCTTTGATGGATATGATGGACGATGATGAGCTGATGGCTATTATCGGGCACGAAATAGGCCACGTTGTAAACCACGATGTGAAGGATGCGATGAAGAACGCGTATGTGGCTTCTGCGGCTCTTAATGCTGCCGGTGCGGCTGGAGGGAAGATAGCGCAACTGTCCGAATCCCAGCTTGGTGAACTGACTTCCGCATTCGTTGACGCCCAGTTTTCACAGAAACAGGAATATGAGGCCGACGAGTATGGATTCAGATTCTGCGTGGAGCATGGTTTCAGCCCATACGGTATGGCCAACGGACTGAACAAGCTTGTGGAACTTTCACAGGGGGCAAAGGCGTCCGTTGTCCAGAAGATGTTTTCATCCCATCCGGACAGCGAAAAGCGTGCAGCGCGTATGAAGGCGATAGCTGACGAATACATAGCCGGAAAATAATCGTACGAGGAATGACTGAAGCGTGGTGAGGAGCTCTGACGGCTTCTGCACCACGCTTTTTGCTGTATTGGATTTTTCTGAAAGAATGAAGAAGTGCAATGTCTTGCGGCAAAATATTAAAAATCTGTCGTAATAAATTGTGATTATGATAATAAATCGTAAATTTGCGGACTTTTATTAACCAATATAATTAATTATGTTAAAGACATTCAATTTGTCAATGTTCAGACACTATCTTGCAGCATTCATTGCTGTTGCGGTGCTGAACATACTGCCCCCTGTGGCCAATGCACAGGACCCGGCAACCACCGGGGGGGGTATAGTAAGCGGTATAATTACTGATAGCCAGGGACCGGTAATCGGTGCCGCGGTTATGATCAAAGGCGGTGCCGGCGGTGTCATAACAGGTACAGACGGTGATTATACACTTACAGGAGTAAAACCGGGAGACGTCATCGTCGTTTCTCTTCTCGGTTACAAAGAACTCGAAATCTCGTACAACGGACAGGCTGTTCTCAATGCTGTCCTTCAGGTTTCTTCTGAATTCCTCGATGAGGTCGTGGTCACGGCCCTCGGTATCAAACGGGAAGAAAAAACACTAGCCTACAATATTCAGAAAGTGAACTCGGAGTCCCTTAACGCAGTGAAGGACGCGAACTTCGTGAATTCACTTGTGGGAAAGGTTGCCGGTGTCCAGATCCAGTCCGGAGCAAGCGGACCGGGAAGTTCCACAAGAGTTGTAATGCGTGGTATGAAGTCCATTGAAAAGAACAATGCTGTTCTTTATGTGATTGACGGTGTGCCTATGTACAACAAAAGCTTCGGCGGAGTCGGCGGTGTAATGGCCGAGGCTGTCGGATCTGAGGCTGCTGCCGATATCAACCCTGATGACATTGAGTCCGTCAATATGCTTACCGGTCCATCGGCTGCTGCGCTTTATGGCTCGGATGCGGCAAACGGTGTCATCATCATCAACACCAAAAAAGGGGCGGAAGGAAAGACGACAGTCACTGTAAGCAACAGCACAACATTCTCGACTGCCTATATGATGCCTGAAATGCAGGATAAGTATGGTGCCAGCTCAGGATACAGCAACTGGGGTGACGTGCTCTCTTCAGACTACAGTTATGATCCACGCAAATTCTTCAATACAGGAACCAATGTCATAAATTCAGTATCGCTGTCTACCGGCAATTCAAAGAACCAGACATATATTTCCGCTTCTACCACCAATTCTACGGGTATTGTTCCGGAGAGCAAATACAACCGTTACAATTTCACTGCCCGCAACACGACCAAGTTTGCAAAAGACAAGCTCATCCTTGATCTCGGTGCAAGTTTCATTATTCAGAATGACCATAATCTGGTATCTCAGGGAAGTTATTTCAACCCTCTTCCGGGACTTTATCTTTTCCCTCGCGGAGGAGATTTCAACGAGGTGCGCCTCTATGAACGTTGGGATCCTATCAATGGTATCAATACTCAGTACTGGCCATACTCAGAGGGCAGCCACAATATCCAGAACCCTTACTGGGTACAGAACCGTAATAACCGCGATATGAACAAGCGGCGTTATATGCTCAATGCGTCACTTCAGTATAATATAACTCCTTGGCTCAATGTTGTGGCCAGAGCAAGGGTTGACGAATCTACGTACAAGCAGACTACAAAATATTATGCAGGTACGCTTACTACCTTTGCAGGTGAGAACGGAGGCTATAAGCTGGACAATATGAATGACCGCTCTTTCTATGGTGATGTCATCGCTAATATAGACAAGACTTGGGGAGACTGGAGACTTGTTGCCAATGTCGGAGGATCAATCAGCGATCAGCGTTATTATATGTCACGTGCGGCAGGTGACCTTGTGTTCCCTAATCATTTTGCAGCGAACAATCTCAATACGGCAGTCAATTATAAGGGCAATGAAGAGGGATGGCATGACCAGACCCAGTCTGTTTTCGCTTCAGTTGAGGTGGGCTGGAAAGATATGCTCTTCCTTACCGCGACAGGACGTAACGACTGGGCTTCACAGCTTGCATATTCTTCACAGCCGTCGTTCTTCTATCCGTCAGTCGGTCTTTCTGCCGTAATTTCCAATATGGTAAATATGCCGAAATGGTTTACTTTCCTTAAAGTGCGCGGTTCATATTCTAAGGTAGCGACTCCGTTTGACCGTTTCCTGTCCAATCCGAGCTACAAATATAATGACCAGACACATAACTGGACAAAGAGTGATACATATCCTGCATATGACCTCAAGCCTGAGGACACACGTTCCTGGGAAATCGGACTTAATATGCGATTTTTCGAAAGTTTGAGTCTGGATTTGACATACTACCGTTCAAATACTTATAACCAGACTATCTATGCCCCTCTTTCTGCTGCTTCCGGATATAAGAACTTCGTGGCACAGACGGGAAACATCCAGAATCAGGGAGTTGAGCTTGCTGTCGGATACACAAACAACTGGGGCGGTTTCGTATGGGATTCAGGTCTTACATTCACTTTCAACGAGAATGTAATCAAAGAACTTGCGCACGGTATTCCTGATCCAACGACAGGTGTTCCTGTAGATGTTGATGAAATCAACAAGGACTGGCTCGGAGCCTCAAATGTCGCTCCACGTGTCATTCTGCGTGAAGGAGGTTCACTTTCGGATATTTATGCGCATCACGTTATTGCCCACGATTTGAACGGAAACGTTGATGTTGACAACAACGGAAATATCAAGATGATTTCTGTTGAGCCTTTCAAGATCGGTTCACTTGCTCCTAAGGCGAATTTAGGATGGAGCAATACATTCAGCTATGAAGGCCTGTCTCTCGGAGTTGTCCTTACAGCACGTATCGGAGGTGTTGTATATTCTGCTACCCAGGGTATTCTTGACTACTACGGAGCATCACAGGTTTCCGCTGACGTAAGGGATTCCGGGGGTATTCCGGTCAACTATGGTCTGCTTCCTGCTGAGAAATATTATACTGGTATCAGTACTGCACAGGGAGGATATGCTGCGTATTATACTTATGACGCAACCAACATACGCCTTCAGGAACTTACCTTGAATTATACTCTTCCAAAGAAGTGGTTCAACGATAAAATGCGTATGACCGTAGGTTTTGTTGCAAGAAACCTTGCTATGATCTATTGCAAGGCTCCATTCGATCCGGAATTGTCTGCCGCTACAGGCAACAATTACTATCAGGGAGTTGACTACTTTATGCTTCCAAGTACACGTAACTTGGGATTCAATGTGAAATTCCAGTTCTAAAAATCAGAGAAAATGAAAACAATCAAAACGATAATATCAATAGCTGCAATGACGGCATTGACCGTGGGATGTACTGCGAATTTCGAAGATTACAATACAGACCCCTATGCAGTCAAGAGTGCTGACCCTGCCATATTGATGCCTACTATGATCGAGGCTCTCATGTATGTACAGCAGAATGACTCGCAGATGGTGGACCAGATGGTGGGTACTCTCGGAGGTTATTTCACGTTGTCAAACCGTTGGGGAGGCCAGAACTTTGACACTTTTAATGCGAGCGACAGCTGGAATGCCATCCCTTATGAGACTCCTTTTCTTGACATCTACGGAAACTATTTTGAGATAGAGAGGTACACAAGCGGATCCGGTCATTATTATGCGATAGCTACTATCGTAAAGGCTGCTGCAATGTTGCGTGTCGCTGACTGCTATGGACCTATACCATACAGCAATGTACAGGATGGAAAGATGTATGTGGCATACGATTCAAATGAGGATGTGTACAAGAATATCATTTCTGATTTGAAAGGTTCCGCCGGTGTCCTTTACTCTTATGCTACTGACAATCCTGGCAAACAGCCTCTCGGAGCACAGGATGCCATCTATGGCGGTGACTATCTGAAATGGGCGAAGTTCGCCAATTCTGTCATTATGAGAGTTGCTATGCGTTCCGGAAACAAGGAAGAGTTCATATCTGCCTATGAGTCCCCTTATGGATATATTGCAACCAACGCCGACAATGCTATGATGGATCCTAAGACTCAGCGCAATCCATACGACCTTGCGTCAGAAAGCTGGGGTGACATAAGGAGCAACGCTTCGATTGTCGACTATATGAACGGCTACAACGATCCGAGGAGAAGCAGATATTTCTCCCAGGTAGGAGGCACATATGTCGGTATGCGCTCAGGAAAAGGCGAGTTTGACAAAGGTATAGTCGGACCGCTGTTCTCGATGCCGAACTTTGAGGAGACTTCAAAACTTCCTGTTTTTGTGGCGGCAGAGTCTAAGTTCCTTCTTGCTGAGGCTGCCCTCAGAGGATGGGTCTCTGATGATGCAAAGACATTCTATGAGGACGGAATCAGACTCTCAATGGAACAGTGGGGGATAACAGGAGGTGTTGAGGCGTATATTTCCAACGGGTCCGCAATTCCGGGAAGCCATATCGGAGACCCTGCGGGTTTTCCTGATTATGTAAGGCAGTCTACAGCTAAGATTGCTTGGCAGGCTTCAGCTGACTTTGAGACAAATCTTGAGCAGATCATCACTCAGAAATGGATCGCAAATTATCCGATGGGTATAGAGGCTTGGTCAGAGTGGAGGCGTACAGGTTATCCTGATCTTGCCCCTGTGATTGACAACAAGTCTGGCGGTATTGTAGACAGCAGCAGGGGAATGCGCCGTCTCCGCTATTCATTCAATGAGGCGTCTCTGAACAAAGAGAATTATCCTGGAGCACTTCAGCTTCTTGGAGGCCCTGACAATGAGGCTACAGACCTGTTCTGGGCCAAGAAAAAATAATAATCAAGAAAAAAGAAAATATGAAAATCAATATTCTTAAAATATGTCTTCCTGCGTTGGCTGTGATTTCTCTTTCCGCGTGCAGTGACTGGATGAATCCGGAGCCGATCATTAACGATGTTCCGCTTACGGATATTGTAAAGGATGACGCCTATTATGAGGCTCTCAGGGCATTCAAGAAAAGCGAACACTCAGTCTCTTTCGGCTGGTTCAGCGAATGGGATGAAGGAGAGGCCGCTACAACCAATATGCTTCAGGCTGTTCCTGATTCAATGGATATCATTTCACTTTGGAGCAACTTCAATCTTACTCCGAAGAAGAGGGCTGACCTTGAGTTTGTGAGAAAAGTAAAAGGTACGAGGGTTGTATTGTGTACTTTTGTCGGTGAGGTAGGCTGTCTTTTTACTCCTGCTGAGTATACGGAGTCCGTTGAAAAGCAGAAAGAGTATTGGGGTTGGGTTGATGGCGACAATGAAGCTATCCACAATTCCATAATCAAATGGACCAAGGCTGTTTCTGATTCTCTTTATGCAAATGGTTTTGACGGCATCGATATTGACTATGAGCCAGGAGAGTATGGCGGCAGCCTTTGCCGCAACAATCAGTATTTCACCTGGTTTGTTGAGGAAATGGGAAAATATATCGGCCCGGAATCCGGTACGGACAGACTGTTTGTGCTTGACGGATATCTGCAGTCGATTCCGAATCCTGGACAACTGGGTATATATTTCGACTATTTCATAACGCAGGCTTATTCTTGGGGAGGAACAATGAGTGATTCATCTCTGGAGTCTCGTCTGGCTTCGTATTATCCTGTTTTCAGCTCGATTTATACAGAGGAAGAATTTACCAACCGGTTTATTGTTACGGAGAACCTTGAGTCTGCTTTGGATTGTCTTAAAGGAGGATTCTTGTGGTCATACAATGGGCATACGTTGAAAAGGGATAAATTCCCGGGTCTGTTGGGATATGCAAGCTGGGAACCAAAGAATGGCTTCCGCAAAGGAGGTTTCGGTGCATTCCGATTCAGCAACGAGAAAGTCAATACTCCTCGCTACAAATGGATGCGCAAGGCTATCCAGCAGCAGAACCCTGCACCTGGTTATACAGTGATCAAAAAAGAGGATTGTATTGACTGAAATGGTGCAGTTTATTTAACTCATAAGTAATATTATTATGAAAAATATATTTAAAATTGGTGCATTTGCATTGGCTGTGGTCTTTTCTGCGGGATGCGATGACGCTGAATACAGTGAAGGTGGAAAGGATGGAAACGATTTGGGCGTCCACGCTTTCTTCGCGGAGAGTATAAACGCCCCGGGAATTTCAAGCGATGTCGTCAAGCTTACTATAAACGAAGGAGCAAAAGTGGTCCTTACTCCGTCTCTTACCGATAAATTGAATGAAGATTGCACATTGCGTCTTGTTATAGACGAGAATGTTCTCAATACCTACAATAAAAATGAAGGAACAAGCTATAAGCTTTTTGACGAATCTCTTGTTGACCTTGGAGGGGAAGTAATCATCAGTGCCGGTAAATATGCGGCAGATGCATCTGTCATTTCTTTTGACAAGATTCCTGCGGAACTTTCCGGACTTCCTCTTGCTCTTCCTGTACGTTTGGAGAAAATGAGCGGTAATGTCGAGATGACTTCCAGCACTTCTTCTTATGTGTTTGTGATAACTTCGCCTATAGTCAATGATATAGCTCAGTTCAATGGAGCTGCTGGATTGTGGGTGAATAATTTTGAACAGACTTTCCCTCAGTTCACGATTGAGATGAGGCTTCAGGTGTCGAATACTGCCAACAGGAACAGGGATATTTTCAGCTGTATTGAAGACGGAGAGCTGATGTTCCGTTTTGAGGACCCTCAAAGTCATGATGGAGTCAATCCGGCACACTCTCTTGTGCAGTTCCAGGGAGTCGGTGATTATCTTAATCCGAATTCTGGAATGTATATTCACGTGAATAAGTGGCAGCACTATGCTGTTACTTATGACGGGACCAAGGTTACTATCTATGTGAACGGACAGAAGGCCGGTGACAAAAATATAACTTCTAAAGTAGTCAAGGACGGATATTTCAAATATCTCACATTCGGAGGTATAGGAGGCAATAATGGTGCGTGGGCCCCTGGTGACAGGTGGTGGTACGGATGTAATATTATGGTTACAGAGTGCCGTATCTGGTCCGTTGCCAGGACTGCAGACCAGATCAGCAAGAATATCCTTAATGTGGTGCCTGACACTCAGGGGCTTGAAGGATACTGGAAGGTGTCCAAAGCTACTTATGATGAGGTGACAAAAGAATTTGCTGACCTTACCGGAAAGGGACATCCGATGACTACAAACAAGAGCTTCGTGTGGAATGAGAACATTTCTACCGAGGATACGTCTTCACCTTGGAAATAGGTCTCTGTGACTGTTCGGCATTTTGCCGACGATAAATGAAAGGTTGGGGTTGACTAAAAGTATCAGTCAACCCCAATCTTTTTATTTTTATATATCATTTGTTTATCTTTATTTTTGCACTGCATTTACGTTAACTTTGGCTTTTTATATAAAACTGATATGTCCAGTAGCTCAAAATCTCTTTTTCGCACCGTTTCAGGTGTGCTCTCAGTTGTTGTATGTACTGCTTTTTTATCTTGTGGCAATGGAAGGGATCCCCTTCCTCTTGACCGGTGGAAAGATGGCTCTCAAGTCTTGAATGCCTCTTCTCTTGATGTGACAGCAGGGAAGATTTTACAGTCCGATGGGGATTATGTCAATTTTCGTCTGACGGGCGAAGCCTTGACTCGGGCCGGTGGAGAGGCGGAACTATGCTTCCATACACAGGACGGATCGTCGGGATATGCAGTCGTTTTCCACAATGGTGCCATTGACGGATCACGAAAGACAGGGTCTTTAGCTTCCGTGCGCAACCTCTACAGGTCGCTGGCCGTGGACAACGAGTGGTTCCCTTTTGAAGTGATCGTTAGGGGAAAGAATATAGTAGTGAGCGTATGCGGAACGGAAGTGGTGTGCTATACGGAGCCGGAACATCCGTTCCGCACAGCGGAGCATAGCCGTCAAAGGCTGGGAAGAGGAACTTTCGTGTTGCGCGGTATTTCTGGAGAGGCATTGTTCCGCAATCTGGCTGTGGAGCGTCTGGGCGCATCAGCCCGCAATGAGACTGATACTCTGCTTCCTGCAGACGAGCAGTCGGATTACATTATCAGGCTCCAGCAGC
Source organism: Bacteroidales bacterium (assembly GCA_009774765.1). Taxonomy (GTDB): domain Bacteria; phylum Bacteroidota; class Bacteroidia; order Bacteroidales; family UBA932; genus Cryptobacteroides. The sequence continues at coordinate 783 of VSOK01000031.1, read as the reverse complement.
GTGATTTTCCTGTGATAGACTATCATGTGCATCTCAAAGGAGGGCTGACCAAAGAGCAGGCGCATGCCTTGTCAATGAACTATGGCATCAATTACGGAGTGGCTCCAAATGCCGGTGAAGGTGGTGTGGGACGTATGTTAGCCAATGACGAAGAGACTTATGCCTATTTTGATGAAGTTAAGGATATGCCGTTTTTGCGCGGTGTGCAGGGGGAGGGGCGTAAATGGACAGCTACTTTCTCGCAAGATGCTCTGGGCGTTTTTGATTATCTGTTCACGGACGCTATGACCATCATTGACCATAAAGGCCGCAATTCCCGCATCTATCGCCCGGAGGAAGTCTTCTATGACGGAATAGACAAAGAACAGTATATGGATCATCTGGTAGAACAGACGGTCAAGATTCTTTCCAACGAGCCTGCCGACATCTATGCAAACCCTACTTTCCTGCCGGACGATATGCAGGCCGGCTACGATAATTACTGGACAGACCGGCGCATCGACCGGATATTGGATGTTATGCGGCGGCACGGCATTGCCTTGGAGATAAACGCAAGGTATCGTATCCCAAGTTTTGAAATCATCCGTAAGGCGAAAGCCCGGGGGATAAAGTTCACTTTCGGAACCAACAATGTTGACGCTGATTTCGGCCGTTTGGAGTATTGCGCAGAGGCGGTTCAGGCTTGTGGGCTGACTGTTGAAGACCTCTGGTTTCCTTCTATGAGCGTCCGGCGTTCGCGTCCAGTCGTGATCTACAACCGGTTCGACTGATTGGTTTGTTGAT
>VSOK01000030.1 GCA_009774765.1 Bacteroidales bacterium | reverse complement strand
GTATAGGAGCAAGCGCTGGCGGAAGAACGAGTCCGTTGTCATCTCCGTGAGCCATTATGAGAGCTCCCATAAGACGCGTAGAGACTCCCCATGACGTAGCCCACACATACTCCTGTCTGCCTTCCTTGTTGGTATACTGCACATCGAACGCCTTTGCGAAGTTCTGTCCGAGGAAATGCGAAGTTCCGGCCTGAAGGGCCTTCCCGTCCTGCATCATAGCCTCTATGGTCAGGGTATCAAGGGCTCCGGCAAATCTTTCGTTAGGGCTCTTGTGTCCCACAACGACAGGCATAGCCATATATTTCCTTGCGAAGTCGGCATAGACATTCACCATCTTTGTAGCCTCAGCCAATGCCTCATCCTGAGTGGCATGCGCAGTATGTCCTTCCTGCCAGAGGAATTCAGCCGTACGGAGGAACAGGCGTGTACGCATTTCCCATCTGACTACATTCGCCCACTGGTTGCACAGTATAGGAAGATCCCTCCAGGATGTAATCCAGTTCTTGTATGTATTCCAGATGATGGTCTCTGATGTAGGCCTGACCACCAGTTCCTCTTCCAGTTTCGCCGACGGGTCGACCACAACTCCCGGACCGTCAGGATTTGCCATAAGCCTGTGATGGGTCACAACCGCACATTCCTTGGCAAAGCCTTCCACATGCTCAGCCTCACGGCTCAGGAAAGATTTTGGAATGAACAGCGGGAAATACGCATTTACGTGACCGGTCTCCTTGAACATCTTGTCAAGCACATCGTGCATTTTCTCCCATATTGCATATCCGTAAGGTTTTATGACCATACATCCCCTGACAGCTGAGCGTTCAGCAAGATCAGCCTTAACTACAAGATCATCATACCATTGAGAGTAATTGTCTGACCTTTTTGTCACTTCTTTTGCCATATTTAACTTTGTTTTTAGCGCATTTATTTATACATTGCCAACGAAATTGCATCTATATACAACGAGGTATAGATATTGCAGTATTTCGCGCTGCGAAGGTATAAAAAATATTCAAATTACAGGAGGTAAATATATGAAAAAGAGAGTTTACATATTCATTTCAGCGGTTCTTGCCCTGAATGCGTGCGGAACCGTTGCGCAATACTCATCTTCCGGTTCAAGATTCCAGGACGGGATATATTACCGAAACGACAACACAAGGCAGGAAACCAGTCAGAAGGAGACTGTACAGGAGCAGAAGACGGACGAGCTGATAGCACAGACCCGTGAGGCGGAGAATTATCTTTTCCCTAACGACACAAAACCTGCATCACTTCCTGACAGCAGACAGGGCTCAATAAGCTTCAAAAACAATACAGGAACTGAAGTCACGATAGAAAGTTCCCCGGACCTGACAATATATTTCAATGCGACACCTTGGACATATTACAGGCCGATAACATACAGCAGTGCCTTCTGGGACCCGTGGTACTACGGAAGATACTGGGGGTACTATTCGCCATGGCATTATGACAGCTGGCATTTCAGCCCTTGGGTTTATGACAGTTACTATTGGGGTGTCTCATTCTGGAATCCATGGTATTACGGAGGCTATTGGGCAGGATACGATCCATGGTGGCACCATCATCACGGATGGCACGGGCATTGGGCTCCGGGCTATTATCCTCACCCTGTATATCCGGGACCGTCACACATACACAGGCCAAGAAGAGACGTATACTACGGCCACAGGAACGGAAACAGCATGACTTCCTCATCCTCAATAGGAAGAAACAGCGGAGGAGGATTCTCCAGGTCCGCACAGACAGGCAGACAATACAAGGCACAGGGCTCGACATCATCCGTGCCAAGACAAGTGACAGCCAGCAGGGCCAGCACAACCTACAAAAGGACGGCACCTTCAGACAGGACCGTATCAGCAGTAGCAAGACCTGCCCAGTCCGACAGAAGGACGACAGCATCAAGCGGAACTACAATAAAAAGGAATCCGGGAACTGCCACGTCATCTACAAGCAGCACACGTACTTCCACATACCGCCGTTCACAGAACACGACTTCCGGAAATTCAGGAACTTCATCATCCGGATACTCAAGAAGTTCGTCCTCGTACAACAGGAGCGCAGGTTCCGGAACCCAGAGGAGTTCAGGTACATTCAACAGCGGAAGCTCATCCTCAAGGCAGCAGGATTACAACAGGACACCTTCGTACAACAGAAGTTCACAGTCCTCAAGTTCATATAACAGGAGCTCGTCCAGTTCCTCAGGCAGCAGCTATTCAAGAGGAAGTTCAGGAAGCAGTTCTTCCGGCAGCAGAAGCGGAGGTTCATCGTCAGGAGGAGGCGGACCGCGCCACAGATAGCATAATAATAATCAGACATACTTAACATCAACGACATACAATGAAAAAGACAGCAATTACACTATTACTGATTGTGGCAGGAGGAGGGGTTGGCGCAAATGCACAGACGATGTATGATGCGCTGAGATTCAGTGAAAACAATTACGAGGGGACAGCACGTACCATTGCTATGGGAAATGCTTTCACCGCGCTCGGCGGGGATCCCGGAGCTGTCACGATAAATCCGGCAGGCTCAGCGGTAGCCAGATATTCACAGGTCACTATAACACCCGGAATCACCTGGTCGATAAATATGGCGCAAGGGACGAAACTTCCGGAAAGCAACACGCCGAACGGATTTGAAAGGGCAATGAAAAACACGTCCACATCATTTTTTCTGCCTAATGTAGGCATATCGCTGAATTTCGATATGCACCGTTCAAGCGGTCTGAAAAACATCAGCGTAGGATTCATATCCAATGCGGAAAACACATTCATAGACGGGATGTACGCCAAAGGTACCAACAGCGTCACTTCATTTGCAGGCGCGCTTGCAGCTGAAGCTTTCGGATATACCCCCGACGCGCTCAACGGCGACAATGCATACAACAACCTGCCTTGGGGAGCCGTGCTCGGCTATCAGGCCGGTCTCATAGGGGACATTGCGGACAGCGACCCTACCGAATATGTAGGAACAACGGAAAACATATACAAGGAATCCGGCAACATCGCAGTCGGAGGGCCTCTGGACCAGACATTCGCCAGAAGCATAAAAGGCATCAGATACAACTGGGTGGTAAATCTGGCAGCCAACATTTCTGATATGGTATATCTCGGAGCCAACGTCGGAGCTACATCAATGAATTTCTCAAGCGAGGAGATCATGACAGAGACGGCGGCTGACCCGGACCTTTTCCAGACAGGATTTTCAAGTCTCAAATACAGAAACACATACAAAGCTTCAGGCCTTGGCATATATGGCAAATTCGGTGTAATAGTCACTCCTTTCGGAGGTCTGCGCATCGGAGCCGCCATACAGACTCCGACACTGACAACCGTCAAAGAGACTTGGGGCGCCGACGCAAGTTCAAAATATGCCGAGAGCAGATATGACAGCAATGCCCAGACACCTGAGGGGAATTATGAATACAGACTTACCTCACCGTTCCGTGTCAATGCCGGCATAGCATACGCATTCGGGAAATTCGCAGTGATAAGCGCGGATTATGAAATGTGCGACTACAAAGGTATGTTCTTCAAGGAAACAGGCACAATAGACAACAGCGGATTTGATGACGTCAACACTGACATACGTGACTTTATGGGAGTCTCGCACATGCTTCGTGCTGGAATTGAGGTAAAGCCTGTGCAGTTCCTTGCCCTCAGGGCAGGATACGGCCTGACCACTTCCCCTGAAAAAGACCAGGATGGCAAGTATTCGGAAGCAAAGACGAACAAATATTCATTCGGACTCGGATTCAACACCAAAGGTTCATTCTATGCCGACCTTGCATTCGCCTGCCGCAAATGCAGTGATGAATACATTTATCCTTACAATGATTATATAGACGGTGTATTTTCACCTGAAATATTGAACAGAAAGGCTATCTGGACAGCGGCCCTGACCCTTGGCTTCAGATTTTAGAAGCTGTCTGACTTTAGCGGCAGTCTTCATACGACAGAAGAGCTGCAATACTTTCTGTACCTTCGTTAAACAAGAGATCCATTATCGAAAGATTGGGGATGAAGCCGTATTTTCGGGAAAAGACCTGGAAATACGGCTTTTCCAATCCAAGCCTCTCCAAAATGTCATCCGGACGTTTCGGATGGATTACTTCTCTCAAATCACAGGCACCTGCAGCCCTGTTGTAAGGGAGTCCTTTCCAGACACCTTCCTCAACTGAACTGTCGGACATAGAGAAATCCCCGGTATAGCGCAAATCTACTGCAAGACCTATCTTCTCTATAAAAAAACGTATGATCGAAAGGTTGTATTCCCATAGAGTTTCAGGACGCCGGTCCATAATATCAAAAAGTTCATCCTGATAGTATTCAAAAAACGCGGAAGTCCTGTAGGCGGATACGATAGCCCTCTTATGCTGCTGGAGCCACGGTGTGGACCAGTCGACTTTTATTTTTGAAACAGGTATGCTGTGCGTCCGGCCTTCATGCACGACAGGAAATGACAGTGACTGCATTCCAGAGGCCGAATAGAAATGGCATCTGTTGCGATACGACTGTTTCTGATAATTCTCATTTGACTCGAGATAGGCTACAACCGGCTTCAAAGTTCTGCAGCCCTGTCCTGAAAACTGCATTCTGGACAGGGCTGCAAAATATGATATCGGCGGAAAATACGCCGTACTGAGCAGGACAGGCACTATTCGATTTCTCCTTTTGCCGAGGAGTTGCCTCTTACGATACCTCTCTTGGAGTTTCTGATGAACTCAAGGATGGTATCCCTTTCTTCAGACTGAGGGAAGCCGGCCTCTACTTTCGCGCAGGCATCGCTCACATTGTTTCCGCTCGAATATATGATGTCATACATATCCTTGATGTTGCGGATCTGGTCAGAAGTGAATCCACGACGGCGGAGCCCGACGATATTGATACCTACGTATGAAATAGGATCCCTTCCGCAAAGGACGAATGGAGGAATATCCTTATTGATTTTGGAACCGCCTCCGACCATCGCGTGCTTTCCGATTTTTGAGAACTGGTGAGCCATAGTACCTCCTCCGAGAATAGCCCAGTCATCAACATCAGTCTCGCCTGCGATGCCGACATAGCTTACAAGTATACAGTGCTCTCCCACAGTACAATCATGGGCAACGTGCGTATATGACATCAGGAGCGTATTGCTTCCGATCCTGGTCACACCTTTGCCGCTTGCCTTGGTTCCCCTGTTGATTGTGGCACATTCACGTATGTTCACATTGTCGCCTATTTCCACGTATGTGACTTCACCTTCGTATTTCAAATCCTGCGGAATGGCACCGATGACAGCACCGGGGAACACACTGCAGTTCTTTCCCATTCTTACATAATTGAAAACAGTAGCGTGCGGCAGGATTTTGCATCCGTCACCGATTTCCACAAACTCGTCTACGAAGGCATAAGGCCCTATTTCTATATTGTCCCCAAGCTTTGCATTGGGATGGACAGTTGCTAATGGATGGATCTTGTTCATAATTGATTTTGTTTGAGCTGGGCACCGATCTGACGGGCAGCTTTTGTATTAATAGAATGTCCTGATTTATACGCTGTTATTTTAGCTTTAAGGAAACCTCCGGCAAGTCTGAGGTCACCGATCAGATCAAGGAGCTTATGCCTTGCACACTCATTCTGGAAACGGAGCTGGAGATTGCTGAGATACCCCTGGCTGGAGACTTCAAGCATCGGCACATTGAAGAGCTTGGACATGTGCTCCAGCTGCTCCACCGACACAGGATGCTCCACAATGACTATCGCATTGTCCACATCACCGCCTTTGATGAGGTTGTTTTTGAAAAGGAATTCAATTTCGTGGAAAAACACGAATGTACGGCATACGCCTATTTCCTTTGCATACGTCACAGACGGATCCCAATGGGCTGTCTGTACACCGAGAACATCAGAATTGAAATCGATGGTCAAGTCGTATGAAGGGACATCGGCAGGCTCTATAAGAAGATAGGCACCGGTTTCCTCGTTCTTTATTTCCATAGGTCCATTGAGTTCAACGTACCTGCGGAGAGCATCCTGCTCTACAATCCCGCCCGGCCATATCGCGTCAATGTAAGGTTTCGCGCTTCCGTCAAGAATAGGAACTTCAACGTTGTCAATGGCAATTTCAGCATTGTCTATACCCATTCCGGTAAGTGCTGAAAGAAGGTGCTCTATCGTCACCACTGAGATGTCACCTTTTGTAATCGTCGTACTTCTCGCCGTGCTGGAAACGTTTTCAGCTACAGCTTCCACAACTGCATCCTGTCCTATGTCAGTCCTGATAAATCTTATACCATAGTCTACCGGAGCAGGCTTTATCACAACTTTTGCAACTTTGCCAGTATGCAGACCCTTTCCTGCAAAACTGTATTCCTTCCTGACTGTCTGTTGTTGCTGCATCATTCTATTTTTCAATCAATCCGCCTATAAATCGGGGCGCAAAGTTAATGATTTTTTTTTAGAAACCTATTTTTTGCCCTGTTGCTTGAAAACAGCATAACTCCTGAGATAATCTTTGACCGGCATAGCAGGCGAACCGAAAAGCGACTGGCCTTCAGTACGGACATTGCTTATAAGTCCTGTCTGGGCTCCGAAAGACGTGTTGTCAGCTACTGTAAGATGACCGGCGATACCGACCTGGCCACCTATTATACAGTGCTTTCCTATCTTTGTGGACCCCGCGACTCCAGTCTGTGCCGCCATCACGGTATTCTCCCCTATTTCAACGTTATGTGCAATCTGGCAGAGATTGTCGATCTTTACTCCTTTATGGATTATTGTAGATCCCATCTGTGATTTGTCCACTGTGGTATTGGCCCCGATCTCGACATCATCCTCTATGATCACATTGCCTGTATGCTCGATCTTCTTGTAGGATCCGTCCTCAAGAGGAGCAAATCCGAATCCGTCCGCCCCTATTACAGCATTTGAATGTATTATCACATTGTCACCGATCTCCATACCGGGATAGATTCTCACGCCGGGATATAAGATGCAGTGTGAACCTATCTTCACATCATCTCCTATATATACGTTTTCATATATCTTGGTGTAATCACCTACCGTGGTCCTGCGCCCGACGTATGCAAAATTTCCGACATATACCTTCTTTCCGAACTTCGTGGAGAAAAAATATCTGGACCTGCATCCGCGATAGCGTCTGTATGAGCGTTTTTTCGCAGTGACATAGTCAAGAAGGGCCGCGATCGACGCGTATGCGTTCTCGACCCTGATCATAGTCGCCGTCACTGGTTTCTGGGGTTCGAATGTATTGTTCACGATTATTATGTCAGCTTTGCACTCATAGACATAATGTTCATATTTGGGATTTGCAAAAAAACATATCGTTCCCGGCTTTCCGCTTTCAATTCTTGCAAATGCAGAAACTTTCACTTCAGGATTGCCGTCTATCGTTCCGCCCAGAATCTCAGCAATCTCTCTGGCTCTAAAATCCATAGGATGTAGCAGTTTTATTTTGTTTTAGTAAAAATATTAGTACCTTTGTCGCGTGAGTTAGGTTTTCAGGGGTCGGTATGACCCCTTTATTTTTTGCTTAAAGCCGCGATTATGGTCATTTCAGAGATTAAAGATGCAATGGAGGGTGCAATCGTTGCACGGAATTGCTTTATTGTTGAAATAAAAATTTCAAAAGACAACGAAATAGAGCTTACTGTCGAGTCGGAAGAAGGCATAGTCACTCTGGACGACTGCGTAGACATCAGCAGAAAGTTTGAGGAAAAATTTGACAGGGAGGTTGAAGACTATGAGCTTACAGTGACTTCAGCCGGACTTGACCAGCCTTTCAAAGTGTTCAGACAGTACAAGAAAGCCGAAGGCACCAAAGTGGAAGCAGCCCTGAAAGGAGGAAAGAAGATTACCGGAAAACTTTCATCGGTTTCAGAAGAGGGCATAACCCTGCAGTACACAGCTCTGGAGGCCGTGGAGGGGAAGAAGAAAAAAGAGAAGGTGGAACACAATGACTTCTTCAGCTTTGAAGAGATAAACACAGTGAAGCCTCACATAGAGTTTTAGTTTGAATACAAAATAAGTAAAATATAAAAATCAAAATGGAAAAGACAGAACTTAAAGATGCGTTTTCAGAGTTCAAGAATCTGAAAAACATTGACAGGCCGACTATGATGGGAGTTTTGGAGGATGTATTCCGCACCCAGCTCGCCAAGACCTACGGTTCGGCTGACAACTTTGACATCATCATCAACATAGACAAGGGAGACTGTGAAATCTATTGGAACCGTGACGTCGTAGAGACGGTGGAAGATCCGAACACCCAGATTTCCCTCGAGGAGGCAAACAGCGAAGAGGATGAGTTCGAAATCGGAGACACATACGCTACAAAAGTAGATATGAAGAACTTCGGCCGCAGGGGAATCCTGAACTTGAGACAGAATCTCCAGGGAAGGATTATGGATATAGAGAAGGCCAATCTTTACAACAAGTACACTGGAATGATCGGCGAGATCTTCACCGGAGAGGTATATCAGACCTGGTCCAAAGAGGCCCTGATCCTTGACGAGGACGGAAACGAGCTGAGACTTCCAAAGTCGGAGCAGATCCCGGGAGAGCACTTCAAGAAGAATGACACTGTGAAAGCCATCATCAAGAGCGTAGAGATGAAAAACAATACGACTCCTTACATCGTGCTTTCAAGGACATCAAACGAATTCCTCGAAAAGCTGTTTGAGCAGGAGGTTCCGGAAATATACGACGGTCTGATCACAATCAAGAAAGTCGTACGTGTACCGGGCGAACGCGCTAAAGTAGCGGTTGAGTCATACGATGAGAGAATCGATCCTATCGGAGCCTGCATCGGAGTCAAAGGTTCACGTATCATCGGTATCGTGCGCGAGCTCCGCAACGAGAACATAGACGTCCTCCAGTGGACTTCAAACACCCAGCTCCTCATCCAGAGGGCTTTGAATCCGGCAAAGATTTCTTCTGTAGTAATCGGAGGCGAGAACGAGAAGATCAAAGTGTATATGCATCCTGACGAGGTAAAGAAAGGTATCGGAAAAGGCGGATGCAACATCAAGCTGGCAGGTATGCTCGTGGGAAGAGAAATCGAGGTTTGGAGAGAGCAGGAAGATGAAGAGGATGTATTGCTCAGCGAGTTCAGCAACGAGATTGACCAGTGGATCATCGACAAACTCCAGTCAATCGGATGCGATACGGCGAAAAGCGTGCTTGCATGCACTCCGGCAGACATAGCCAAACGGGCAGACCTTGAGGACGAGACAGTCGCTGAAATTTTCAGGATCCTCAAGGAAGAATTTGAAGAAGAATAACAAAACGCGCTGTCAAGCGCAAAATTATAAGGGGTTAATATATGGCAGAAATAAGATTAAGCAAACTTACAAAGCAATTCAACATCGGTCTTTCAACCCTCGTTGATTTCCTTAGGGACAAAGGGGTAGAAGTGGAAATGAATCCGAACGCAAAGATTTCGGACGAATTCCTTCCTGCTATCACATCCAAGTTCGGTGAAGAGCAGAAGCTCAAGCAGGACTCGGAGAAGGTAGCCATAAAACTGAAGGAAATCATCGAGCTGGGAACAAAGAAAAAGAATACCGGTGAAGAAGATGAGGAGGATGAGCCTGTACAGGAAATCATCATCAAAAGCAACAGCATAATACCGGAAACGTCTGTAGAAAAACAGGCTGCCGTACCTGAGGAAAAGCAGGAAAAGACTCCTGAGCAGATCCAGGAACCGGTAAAGGCAGCACCGAAGATAGAACTTGCCGCACCTAAGGTTGTGGACAGGATCGATCTTTCGAAATTCGAGACCAAGGCTTCAAAGAAAGAGGAGAAGACTTCCGCTCCGACCCCGGCGGCTCCTGTCATTGAAACCGAGGAAAAAGTTGCTGAAACTGCTGTTGAAGTGCCTGTAGAGAAGACAGTTGAAGAGAAACCCGCAGAAAAACCTGCGGAGAAGCCACAGGCAAAAGAAGAGAATAAAGAAAAACCTATGGAGAGAACAGAGGAACCAAGACGTGTTGAGCACAGGGAGGTTAAAGTAGAAAAGCTGGCAGGACCTGTCGTTGTAGACAAGATAGACCTTTCAAAATTTGACACACGCAAAGGAGGCAAAAAAAGAGAAAGGATAACGAAGGGCGGAAGCAAGGTTGACGTATCCAAAGTGCAGACTGACAATGATGCAGCACGCAAAGACAAGAAAAAGGGTGCGGACAGCAACGGCAACGTAAAGAAAGACTTCAGGCCGGACAACAATTTCAACAAGAAAAACAAGAAGACCAAAGGAGCTGACCGTTTCAAACCTGCTATGACCGAGGCTGAAACAGAGGAGATGCAGAAGCAGATCCAGAAACAGATCAAGGAGACATACGCCAGGATGAACGAGAACAAAGGCAAGAACAACTTCGGAGCAAAGCACAGGAAAGAAAAACGTGAGCTTGCTTCCCAGAAACTCCAGGAGGAAATGGAACTCCAGGAAATCGAGAAGAAAGTTCTCAAGGTGACAGAATTCGTTACTGTCAACGATCTTGCCACCCTGATGAACAATACTCCTGTAACCAAAGTCATCGGAGCCTGCATGAATCTCGGTCTTATGGTATCAATCAACCAGAGACTTGACGCCGAGGCGCTTGTGCTTGTAGCTGAAGAATTCGGATACGAAGTTGAATTTGTAACTGCGGAGCTTACTGAGGCCATAGAGCAGGAACAGGAGAATGAAAATGCAGAGGATCTCACACCGAGACCTCCTGTAATCACAGTGATGGGTCACGTCGACCACGGAAAGACTTCCCTGCTCGACCACATCCGTAAGGCGAATGTAATCGCAGGTGAGGCCGGAGGTATCACACAGCATATCGGAGCATACAACGTGATTCTCCCGGACGGTCAGAAGATCACATTCCTCGATACTCCCGGACATGAGGCATTTACTGCCATGCGTGCCCGCGGTGCGAAGATGACTGACCTTGCGATCATCATTATCGCTGCCGATGACGCCATAATGCCGCAGACTGTGGAGGCCATCAACCACGCCCAGGCTGCCGGAGTACCTATGATTTTTGCCATCAACAAGATAGACAAGCCAGGTGCGAACCCGGACAAGATCAGGGAGCAGCTCGCCAATATGAACATCCTCGTAGAGGACTGGGGAGGAAAATACCAGTGCCAGGAGATTTCTGCCAAAAAGGGAATCAACGTGGACAAACTCCTTGACAAGGTTCTGCTCGAGGCTGAAATGCTTGACCTGAAGGCAAATCCGAAGAAACGCGCGTCGGGTGCGATCATTGAGTCCTCACTTGACAAGGGTCGCGGTTATCTTGCCACTGTCCTTGTACAGAACGGAACAATGAGGGTCGGTGACATTATGCTCAGCGGATGCTTCACAGGAAGAGTAAAGGCAATGTTCAACGAACGTGGCCAGAAAGTAGATGAGGCAGGTCCGTCCACACCGGTATCAGTCCTCGGACTGAATGGAGCTCCAACAGCAGGAGAGACATTCAACATCATGGCGGACGAGAAGGAAGCGAAGGACATAGCCAACAAGAGAGAGCAGCTTATCCGCATCCAGGGCATAAAGACTCAGAAGCACATGACTCTGGAAGAAATCGGACGACGGATCGCCATAGGAAACTTCAAGGAGCTGAACATTATCGTCAAAGGAGATGTGGACGGCTCAATAGAGGCACTTTCGGATTCACTCCTTAAACTCTCTACAGAAGAGGTACGCGTAAACGTAATACACAAGGCGGTGGGAGCGATATCAGAATCAGATGTACTGCTTGCAGCCGCTTCTGACGCGATCATCATCGGATTCCAGGTACGTCCTTCTTCAAACGCGAGAAAACTTGCGGAGAAAGAGGAGATTGAGATCAGGCTCTACTCTGTCATCTACGATGCGATCAATGAGGTCAAGAGCGGTATAGAGGGTATGCTTGAGCCGGAAGAGAAAGAAGAGATTACCGCAACTGCAGAGGTTGCCGAGACATTCAAGATTTCAAAGGTCGGTACAATCGCCGGATGTATGGTCAAGGAAGGCAAGTTGACAAGGACTTCAAAGGTACGTGTCATCAGGGACGGTATCGTGGTCTACACCGGAGAGCTCGGATCACTCAAGAGGTTCAAGGACGATGTCAAGGAAGTCAGTGCAGGTATGGACTGCGGTCTTAACATTGCCGGCTACAATGACATCAAGGTAGGAGACGTCATCGAGGCCTATACAATCATAGAAATCAAGAGGACTCTCTAAGAAAGGGAATCCAAACATAGAAAGAGAAGCCGGCCAAAAGTGATTTTAGCCGGCTTCTCTTTTATTTTCAATATTTTACAGACGAGTGATACGCTATAACAAGAACAGGAATATCAACGGAACAAGAAGTCCTGCAATGAACTCAATGCCCCCTCGTCCCCATAATCCTCTCTTTCCTTTGAGCATAAAAAGACCTGTGACAGTAATTATGACAAGGCATACAGCAAATATGTCCGAAAACCAGGTCCACCATCGGGACGGATTGTAATGCAGTTTGTTGAAATCAGCAAGGACAGCCCTTTTTCTCACTTTCTCATATACCGCCGTTCCGTCTGACAGATTGATGTCAAGGGAAGATCCACCTTTGAAAAACACTTTCACTCCGGACTCCCCTGTCCTGGCGTGACGGGTATATGTTTCTTTGGAAGAAAGCTGGCTGATATATGAATGGAGCATATCCTTGTCCGGTTCCCCTTCTGCAGGAAAAGTCCCTTCAAGTACCATATCATACCTATGGATGCTGATGTCAGGATTGAAATCCCTTTTATGGTTGAGACATATTCCTGATATCGCATATATAAAAATGACACCGGCAAAAAAGAACGAAAGTTCACGGTGTATATCACGGAGCAATTTCTTATTCATCTGCCTTGTATGAATATACGCTGATTGTCCAGCTGCTCCAGTAATTCTTGCCGACACGTGCAGACCTCGCTGCGATCGAATCCCTAAGCTCCACAATCTGTCCTTTCAGCTGGGCTACGGCTTCCGGATTTCCATTCGGGCCTTTGAGGCTCTCATCAAGGCGGTATTCCCAGTCGTCAAGGAATGCCGTGTCCACTCTCTGCTCCTGAAGCACACCGTAGACGGTCACATCCTGATATGTTATGCTTTTGTCAAATGATCCGAGGCTTTCATCGGCATAGGCTGCTATGACATGCGTACTGTCTGACCCCATAAGCGTGATATGCGTCGAACCATGTCCGCAGACATCCATACAGAAACCTTTCACCGCAACTGTATCTCCGGCATTTCTGAAATCAAAAGATTGCATAAGTTCATCTACTCCCAGCACGTCTGAGGCCTCATTTCTGCCTGAGCAGGCCGCAAACAGGACAGATGCAAATAAAAAAACAAAAATTTTTTTCATATCATTTTTTAATAAATCGGTGACAAATGTACATCAATTTCACAATATTCATAACAAAATTCATAGTGGAGGTCAATAATAAATAATGATTTTTCAAACTGACAATCCACGTTATAATGCGCCAGACAGTTGTTTTTAATGTTTTTTCAATATCTTTGCAAGCTTCGGAAACAATTAACAGACCATTTATATAGTGAAAAAGTCACTTTTAATCCTATTTTTAATTTCAATCGTAGCGACCGCTTTCGCCCAGTCATCGGGGGGGGCATCAAGAATCCTTGTCGGAGTTGTAAAAGATGAGCAGGGCAAAGGCCTTCCTGGAGCAGTAGTCTACCTGAAGGACAATCCAAGCATCGGAACTGAAACAGACAAATTCGGTAATTTCCAACTGAAAAACATACCTCAGGGCAACCATAAGGTCATTATCACAATGCTGGGAATGACCGAAGTTGAAATCCTGTATACTGGGCAGGAGTCCACCATCGTCACGCTCGTCGAAGAAGCCACAAGCATAGAAGACGTCGTTGTCACAGGTATAATCACAAGGAACAGGAACAGCTTCACAGGTTCAGCATCCACATTTTCCGGACAGGAACTGAAAATGGTGTCTACGGGCAACATTCTCCAGAGCCTCAAGACTCTGGAGCCGGCTATGACAATCGTAGAGAACAATCTCAGAGGAGCGGACCCCAACACGATGCCTGACCTTGAAATCAGAGGCAAGACCAGCATCGTAGGAGAGCTTGAATCAGAATATGACAACATCCCCAACCAGCCTCTGTTCATACTGGACGGAATGGAAGTAGATATCGACGCCATCATAAGCCTCAACATAGACAGGGTGAAAAGCGTCACCGTGCTTAAGGACGCCGCTTCTACCGCAATCTACGGATCCAAGGCAGCAAACGGTGTGATCGTAGTCGAAACTGTACCGCCTGAGCCCGGACAGCTCAGGGTAAGCTATTCTGCAAATCTTGGAGTACAGTTCCCGGACCTGAGCGACTACAATCTTATGAACGCTTCGGAAAAGCTTCAATTCGAGAAGCTCGCAGGAAGATATACTTCAAAGGACGAAGCCAACTCACCGGAACAGGACGCTCTGGACGAGCTGTATTATTCAAGACTGAAAGCGGTAAGGGCAGGAGTTGATTCATATTGGCTGTCGGACCCTCTCAGGGTGGTATTCAACCATTCGCACAACCTGTATGTGGACGGAGGAGACCAGAATATGCAATACGGCATAGGCATCAACTACGGCAACGACAAAGGTGTGATGAAAGGCTCTGACAGGGAGCTTATGGGAGGAAACATACAGGTCAGATACCGTAAAAACAATTTCACATTCTCCAACAACTTCAACGTCTCGCTTGTAAATGCGGACAAGGAGCCTGTGTCATTTGACCAGTTCGCCAATGCGAATCCATATTACAGGAAATACAATGATGACGGGTCTATACCTCTCCTGCTGGAGTCTATGGATGTGGCAGGAAGTTCAATATACAATCCGATAGCCCTCTTTGACATAACCAACACCAACAGGACAAAAGACCTGACACTGTCGGACCAGCTTGACCTCACATACAGATTTCTCGGAATGTTCTCGATAAGAGGAACATTGGGACTGAGCAAAAGCACGTCTTCCACCGAAGCGTTCAAATCTCCTGAACACCCTGACTTCATAGGAAGCGTCACGGACAAGAAAGGGTTATATTCTGAGGACACCAACGACAGTTTCAACTACAACGGAAGAATCGTATTCAGTTTCGGAAAGCTGTTCAAGGGCCAGCATAATGTAAGCGCGAACGCCAGCTGGGACTTCAGCAACAGGGACACCAAGCGCGGAGGCTATGACATCACCGGATTTGTAGGAGACAAGCATCAGAACCCTGCATTCTCGGCAGGATTCGATGCCGGCACAAAACCACGCTACAGCATATCACGTTCACGTTCGACCGGATTTCTGCTGAGCGGAAACTATGCCTACAAAGGACGCTATATGATAGACCTCAACTACAGGCTTGACGGTTCATCCGTATTCGGAGCACAAAAGATGTTCACAGGTACCTGGTCGCTGGGTGCCGCCTGGGACATAACAAATGAAAAATGGTTCAAGGTCAAATGGATAGATTTCCTTAAGCTCAGATATTCAATAGGAAATCCCGGAAACCAGAACTTCGACGCCTATATGTCATCCGGAATATATGAATACAACCCGGAATACACCAATGTGTTCGGAGAAAGCGCGATCCTTCTGAAAGCGGCGAACAGGAATCTGGCATGGCAGAAGACCCTCGACCAGAACTTAGGTCTGGATTTCACTGCCTGGGATGACAGGATAAGGCTCGGATTCGACTATTATTACAAAAATACAGATCCGCTGCTCGTCTCGATATCGCTCCCTCCTTCTGCCGGCCAGACGAGGGCATACACGAATTTAGGCGGACAGATATCAAAAGGATTTTCCGGCACGCTCAGCGTAATGGCAATAAAGACGGCGACCACGAGATTGAGCGTAAACTGGTCCTACAGGCAGAACCGTTCAGAATATATAAACATCGGCAACAGCCTTGATTTTATGAACCAGAAAGGAAGTGCGGAAGTATTCAGAAGATATTACGACGGTGCCAGTCCTGACGACATCTGGGCCGTCAGGTCAATGGGAATAGATCCGGCTACGGGAAAAGAGGTCTTTTTGACAAAAGAGGGACGTTACACATTCCAGTACAATGCCGACGACGAAGTAAAGGTAGGTTCAACAGCACCGGACCTTGAAGGAGTGATAGGTATGACATTCTATTGGAAACAGCTCTCCGCCAGCGTCAACTGCCGGTACCAGTTCGGTGCACAGACATTTGCCTCGGCCCTGTACAACAAAGTGGAGAACCTTAGCGAACAGCAGCTTTACTACAATGTGGACAAACGCGCGCTTTATGACAGATGGCAGAAACCGGGAGACAATGCGAAATTCAAGGCCATAGACAACCTCGACACGACACCGATGTCCTCCAGGTTCGTCCTTGATGAAAATGTGTTCTCAATAGAATCCATTTCAGTCGGATATGACATCACGGCTGCCTGGCTCAGGAAGATAAGGGTCCAGGGCGCATCAATCAGGCTGTATGCCAACAATCTCTGGAGAATATCCTCCATAAAGGAGGAAAGAGGTATTGAATATCCATTCTCCAACAGCATATCAATGTCAATCAGTCTGAGATTTTAACACGGAAGCAAACAATGAAAAGATATACAGCATACATAATTCCAATCATTGCGGCCCTGTTCGCGGCAAGTTCCTGCGCAGGGTGGCTGTCAGTTGATTCTGAAGACAGAATACTTGAAGAGAAGCTGTACAGCGACAAGGACGGTTTCTATACCGCCCTCAACGGAGTGTACATAGATCTCGTGAACGCGAATCTATATTCAGGAAAGCTGGGAGCTTCAACTCCTGACATTCTCTGCCAGTACTACAACACATCGGCAGACAGCCATATATACGGATCGCTCGCCCAATATCAGGCCGAAGCCAAAAGAGTCAATGTGGATGAGATCTGGAGCAGGGCATATTTCCTTATCCTGAATCTCAACAAGACCATCTGGCACTGTGAAGACAAAAAAGGAAGGGTACTCAACGATACGGACTACAACATAATAAAAGGAGAAGCCCTGGCTCTGAGAGCACTGCTCCATTTTGAACTGTTCAGATATTTCGGACCAGTATTCTCTTCCTCCCCGGGAACGGATGCAATACCGTATGTAACAAGCTCCGATCCTCAGGTAAATCCGGTGCTGAAGGCGACGGAAGTTGCTTCACTTATGCTTTCTGACCTTGATGAATCAATGAGGCTGCTGAAAACAAGCGATCCAGTCATCAGCTCTGGCAAGAACGAAATTGACAACGGAGGACGCAACCTTTACAACTACAGGAATCTCAGGATGAATTATTTTGCAGTCAAGGCTTTGGCTGCCAGGGTGAATATGTATCTGGGATACAGCAACTACCGCGAACGTGCTTTGGAACTTGCCGAAGAAGTCATCAGCGAAGCTGCGGAATTCTTCCCGTTCACGACACGCGAGGAAGCCAACGGCCAGGCAGCAGTAGGCACGCCTACCTCATCGGCTGAAGACAGGGTGTTCTCATCCGACATACTGTTCGCAGTATATAATGTGAAACGTGGTGCGGACATATATGAAAAATATTTCTCCAACACTCTTGAGATAAAGCAGCTCCTGTCGATGACAGAAAACGGATTCAACGCGCTTTATCCGGAAGAAAGCGACCTCAGGAGAAGCAACCAGTGGCAAAGGCGGAAAGATCCTCTCGGCAACGACATCATGTGCTTCGTCAAATACGAAGCGATGGAAGTCTCCGGTAAGAACTATCCTTATATGATTCCGGTGCTCAGGATGTCAGAAATGTATCTCATCGCTGCAGAATGCTATGCGACACTTCCTTCATCAAAAGATGAGACGCTTGCGTATGAACGTCTCAATGCGGTAAGGAACGCACGGCAGACATCTTCCGTCAGCTCCGCCCTTGAAGCGAACATCGAATATGAATATATGAGGGAATTCGCAGGGGAAGGCCAGATGTTCTGGTTCTACAAAAGGCAGAATTCAAAGACCATCCCTGCAATATATGACAGGTCGCAGGCCGCTGTCAACGTCCAGAATTCCAACGGGTATATGTTCGTGCTTCCGCAATCGGAAGACGGATTCAGAAAATAATGTCAAAACACGGTATGATGAAACAGACTATCCATATAATATCAGTTCTCCTGTGCTCTGCCGCAATTTTAGGCTGCAGCTCGGAAATAATGACATACGAGGGGGAATCAGGGATATATTTCGCTATGAAAAGGATCGACAATTCGGTCAACAGCGACACCACATACAACGAATCCTCATTGCTTCCGTTCATTGTGACAGAATCCGCTGACTCCACTTTCCTTCTTAAAGTCAAAATAATGGGACCTGTGTCACATCTTGACAGAAAGTTCATCGTAAGGCTTGACGAGCAGGAGTCCACTGTCAGAGAGGAAGACTACACCCCTCTTGAGCCATCATATACACTGAAGGCAGGTGAAATATTCGGAGTAATACCGATAACATTCCACCGCACCGCATCACTGGGCGGACAGGAGAGGCAGATGGTGCTCGAGCTTATCGCAAATGAAGATTTTGCTCTTCCGATCACGCTCTGGAAAAATTCCAGCACGGAATACGTCAATGTAACAAGGCACACTGTCACGGTCAGCGACAAATACATCCAGCTTCCAGGGTACAGGGAGCCATATTTCGGTCCTTTTTCCGAGAAGAAAATGAAACTTCTGCTGGAAATATCGGGAATGAAACTGTCGGATTTCAACGAACCGTTCTCATATACCAAGGCGAAGGCTCTGGGCCAGCAGCTTGACCGCTACCTTAAAGAGCAGAAAGCCCTCGGAAACACGATATATGAGGATGACGGGACAGAAATGAGGGCCGGAGACTTCATCTATATCTAACGAATGCCAAATATGATCATGAAAAGAATCACATATATATTCATAGCATTTCTGCTGAGCTGCTCACTGGGAGGATGTTTCAGGGATCTGGGCAACTATGACTATACTGCGGTCAATGAGGCCGTAATCGGAGACAAAGGGTTCGAGACACCCTACAATGTACGCATAGACATCGACAAGCTGCAGATAAATCCTGAAATCAGCTTCACTGAAGATTCCGGCAGCAGCGGTGAATACAGTTATGAATGGGTCGCCGTAGGACAGAACTTCTACAGGGGACAGAGGTTTACAATAGGAACGGAACGCAACCTTGACTATACAGTAGCCCTTTCCGCGGAAGAATATATACTGTATTTCAAAGTGAAGGACCAGGAGACCGGCATCGTATTCAGCAAAAGCGTCGAACTGAATGTCAGGGCACTGTACTCCACCGGATGGATTCTCGCAGGAGAAGATGCGGACGGGAAAGGACAGGCCGATATGGTATCCATCAGCAATGATATGCTTTTCCTCCACAATGTGCTCAAACCGGAAGGAGGACTTGAACTGTCCCCGGTCAAGACGGTCTGGATAGACAATGATGAATACACTTCCGACAACAGGCTTTATGCCGGCACAGAGAAAGGTTCATACAAATTCAGCAGGGAGGAATTCATAGGTTCACCGGGAACGGCACTTGAATATTCATTCGCCTCAATGCCTGAGACTGGTGGGACGGTAATGACCGACAATCAGAAAGTCGGAGAAGTAAGACAGGTTATCATCGTGGACAAAAGAGCATATATAGTGTCGACTGACAACGGAATGATAGGCAACACCATCAGCAGCTACGACAGGATGACCGACTTCGACACTGCCGGGAAGATGATATGCAACCATACCGGAGTCCAGGGAATCCGCACATTCATATTCTATGACCTTGAAAGCAGACGTTTCTGCTATATAAGCGGACTGTCTGTCTACAATATGCAGATGCTCGGGGACGGCGAGAACGACACATGGAGCTGGGACACAAGGAATGACCATGACGGAGGACTTGAATTCGTAACGGCATTCAATTCCTTCTTCAGCGGAGGACAAGGCACTGCTGTAATGAAAAACCCGTCGGACGGACAGCATTACATATACTGTATCACGGCACCACGCACCGGAACTCCTGTCAAAAACGGGAAATACACAGTGAGCAGCGATGCAGCCGGCTTCGGCGAAGCCTCAGGATATATCATCACGACCAACCAGGGATATATGATATATGCCTCAGGAAATACACTCTACGGATATAATTTCAGGAAAAGCCCTCAGGAGGTAACCGTACTGAAGACATTTGATGCCCCTGTAACCTGCCTGAAAGCCGACTATGAAAGTCCGGAAAAGAATATGGACTGCTTCTATGCGGCGACCTACCGGGACGGGGAGGCCAACAGCGGAACAGTATACAAATTCTATGTAAAGGACAATCCGGACAACATCGAAATACAGCAGAAGGACATCTGGGATGAAGGTTTCCTTAAAATACACAGCATAATCTACAAAGCTTTTTAAGAACACATAATAAACAACAAAATGAGATTAAGACGAATCGCAATGACATTGTGCGCCCTGCTCTGCGTAGTATCTATGACAGCAGGTGCAGCATCAAAAAAGACCCCTAAAGGGAAAAAGAAGAAAAAGGGAGAAACCGAACAGGTTGATACCGTCAAAAAGGAAAAGAAAGACAAATATGCCGAGGCCATCAAAGACGCCAAGGTGTACGACGGTCTGATCAAACTCTATATGACCCCAAAGGACGAACTGTTCTTTGAAATCACTCCGGAGACTGTAAAGCATCTCTATCTTCTGACAAACCGTATCACCGAGACAAGCGATGATGCAGCATTTGCGGCAGGTGAGATGATAGGCAACCAGATCATGTTCAGGATGACTGCCGACACGTCATACGTGCATTTCTACAATGTGTCAACCTACAACAAACTGCGCCCGGGAGACGAAATCGGAGAAGCCTTCTTCAAAAACCACAGGGATCCTATCATCAAGTCATTCAAGGTAAAGGCCTTCAAAAAGGATTCGTGCTATCTCATTGATATGACATCGTTTTTCAAATCCAACGAAAAACTGATCACACCGCTCCAGTACAGCTCCAACATCATGTCGGCGCGCAGCGGAATGTATGATTCGGAAGCATCCAGAATACTTGAAGTCAAATCATTCCCTGAAAATGTGGAAATATCGACAAGGATGAACTTCCAGTCTGAGCCGGAGCCATATCTCGTACAGGTAAGAAGGTCAATTCTTCTGCTTCCTGACGAGCCTATGAAAGCACGTTATCAGGACAACAGGGTCGGATATTTCTACTCTATGTACAACTTCTACAGCTCAGACTGCGACAGGGTGGAAATGAAGCAGATAGCGCACCGCTGGAGACTTGAGCCGAAAGAAGAGGACAGGGAGAAATATTTTGCCGGGGAAGCTGTCGAGCCTGCAAATCCTATCGTATTCTATGTGGATTCATCATTCCCGGAGAAATGGAGAAGTGCAGTCAAGGCTGGTATCGAGGACTGGCAGCCTGCGTTCGAGGCGGCCGGATTCAAAAATGCGATCATAGCAAAAGACTATCCTTCAGTGGCAGACAGCACAGGCTTTGATCCGGATGACATCAGATACAACTGCATCAGATATATCGCTACAGACATAGCAAACGCATCAGGACCGAGCTATGTGGATCCGCGTACAGGAGAAATACTTGTAGGAGATGTCAACTGGTACCACAATGTGATCTCTCTTGTCAACAACTGGCGTTTTACACAGACCGGAGCAGTAGACCCGAGAGTACGCAAGCTGGTATTTGACGACGATGTGATGAGAGAGTCTTTGAGATATGTAGCCTCACACGAAATCGGACACACTCTCGGCCTTATGCACAATATGGGAGCCAGCTTCTCATTCCCTGTAGACTCGCTGAGAAGCCCTTCATTCACCCAGAAATACGGAACGACACCAAGTATCATGGACTATGCGCGCAACAACTATGTCGCACAGCCCGGTGACCTTGAGAAAGGAGTACGTATGGTACCGCCTCTTATCGGAGTCTATGACATCCACGCCATCAACTGGGGATACAGACTTTTCCCTGGAGACCTCACTCCTGAGGAAGAAAAACCGCTTCTCAACAAGATCATAGCGGAAAAGGCTGGAGACCCTATGTACAAATTCGGCGCACAGCAGATATTCAACACCGTAAGCCCGGCGGACCTGACCGAAGACCTCGGAGACGACCATATCAAAGCCAGCGACTACTGTATAGCCAACCTCAAGAGAATCGTCCCTGAAATGGAGAAATGGCTCTATGAGGACGGAGCGGACTATATGGAAATAAAGATCAAATATTTCAATCTTGCCAACCAGTACAAACGTGTGCTCTACCACGTGTTCCCGTATCTTGGAGGAGTATATTTCAATGACCTTGTACAGGACGGTACATTTGAAGGAAGGTCAAGGGAATACGTGACCAAGGACAAACAGAAACAGGCTATGAAATGGCTTGTGGACCAGGTTCTCACATTCCGCGAATGGCTGCTTCCAGAAAGAATCCTCGACATAACAGGGTACGGTTCGGGCGACCTTGACGGATACCAGAGAGCCATAGTAGGAAAAATGCTCGGTGCCGCTACACTTACCTTCATAGCAGAGGGAGAACGCTCCGGCCAGAAAAACCTGTATACACTCGACGGATATATGAAGGATGCAGTAGACGCTCTTCTTGTCAATACTCTGAAACACAAGAAACTCACTGTTGAAGATATGAATATGCAGAATGCGATGGTAGCATCACTTGCCGAGCTTGCAGACCTGATCAAACCTCAGGGCACAGCACTTTCGCTTGCCGGCTCACAGTCGCTTACATCCATCGAAGAGGAGCTGGTAAGCATCCACAAGGCATTGGAAGATATGGAAAGCAACGCATCCTGCGGAGCATTCTGCAGCCACAGCCACGATGCCACCGACCCTTCCAATTCATATTTCCGCCAGAACAATGACCTCCCGTCACTCTCCGGAGCAATCGCAAGACCTCTTGCAATGAAAGAACTGAAAAGAATCATCAGCATCTACAAAAATGCAAGAAGTTCTGCCGACAGCAGGAGCAGGGCATTCTATGACTATCAGATAGAGAAGGTGGAAAGACTTATGAAAACGAGCAGATAACAAATAAAAGTCATTCTTATGAAAACAAACGTATTATTGAAAGCATTTGCCGCAACGGCAATCGCTGCAGGCATAATTTCCTGTGAAAAGCCCAATGGGGATTCACAGGAGACGCAGGCTCATGAGATTTCACTCACAAACCCTGCCGATGCAAGCATCTTCCTCAACAACAGCAATGACGCTGTCTTTGAGGTAGCACTGACACTCAAAAATGTCACAAGAGAACAGCTTGCAGTCACTTCAAAAAATGACCAGACCTGGTGTGCCGCAACCATAAGCGGCAGCAAGGACGCTGTAGTCATAACTCCCGGCAAAAATGAAACAGCGGAAGATCTCGTAGCGACATTCGTGGTCTGCTATTCCGAGGCTCCGGAAGAGGCATCAGTTGAATTCACAGTCACCAGTACCGGTTCTGAAACGGAATACTATATAAATGTTGTTTCCGACCAGCTTACGACAGACCAGTACGGTATGATGTCATTCAAGCCGTCGCACGCAGGCGAGACGCTGACAGTGACAGTCAACACAAATTACGAGAGATGGTACCTGAATGATATGAATATGGTGACTGACGATGATTTCAATCCGATAGAATGGTACACTGTAGACAAGACCAGCGGAAAGAACGGGGAGACCTGTACCATCACATTCTCCGCAAACACAGGTACCGACGACAGGATGACATCCCTGATGTTCGTTGAAGAGCCTGAAGGCTACGGCAACTCCATCACCGTAACACAGGGAGGAGTTCCGGCCACCAAAGTAAAGGTAACGGGATACGACGACAACTGGAATGAAGTAGAACTTGCCAGTCCTTATGAAATCAATTTCTCAAAAGACGCATCTGCAATGGACGGTTTTGACTTTGAACTGGAAAAGGACGGATCTGTCAGCTTCATTTTCGTAAAACCTGGAACCACAGAACCGGATCCGTCAATCGAAGGAGCTGACTCTCCTTGGGTGAATATAAGCGCGATGTACGGTTACAGCATTGTCCCTTCAGCAAACACTACTGGAGCTGAAAGGTCTGCAGACCTTATCATAACTCCTGCAGGCGGTTCACAGGAGCTGTTCCGATTCAAAATTAAACAGGCTGCAAACTAAGGATTCCATTAAGGCAGTCCGTCTGACAATCTACGGACAGCCGAATTGACTTCATCATAGCCGTACCCTCTTCCGAGGGCGAATCTTATAAGTTTCATACGGCATTGCGGGTCATCTTTCAGAGAACGGTATTTGTTCTCAAGCAGCTTGTAAAGCCTTTCCGAAGCCCTGACGTTATCGATTTCCGTCAGGGCTTCATTTATGATGTCCGCATCGATCTTCCTGGAAGCCAGGGCATACCGGATCTTCGATGCCCCCCATCCTGAAATAGAGGACTTGTCACGCGCAAATGCCGAGGCATATCTGAGATCATCTATATATCTGTCGGAAACAAGCGACTGCATAATCTCCTCCACCTCACGGTCAAAGTCAGGAGACATCTTCCCTGAACCGTCCTTGCCGGCTATGGCATTGCACACCTTCGTCCTGATGTCAGAAACACAGTATTCCCTCATCGAACAAAGCCTGCGCATACGGTCAAGAATCTTCTGATTCATACGCAGACTGTCTAAAAATTATATCCTATACCGACATAGAAGCCGACTTTCCTGTTGAGATTGGACCAGTGTATATCGGCCCTGACCGGTCCGAAGAAAGCATCGTAGGCATATTCTACTCCTGCACCGAACCATCCGAGCTCACTGCCTGCATATTCCTTAAAATCGCGGGCGTCACGGGCATAGTTCACTATACCTGTAAGATAATGGTTCTTCTTGACTTCAAAACGGAAATCGGTACGCGCCAGCGTAAGGATCCTTCGCATAGAAGCGACATTGTTTTTGCCTATGAATGCAAACTGGTGCTCAAAATATCTCCCGTTCAACGAACCTCCCATACAGTTCATATATGACACAGGAATATTATTGTTGCCCAAAATGAACCTGAAACCGAGTGAAGGTATGAAAGCGAATACATCTCCTCCTGGCACTACAAATTTGGCGTCAGCCGAGACGATATGGAAATTCCTTACCCTGTTGGGATAGGCATAAAACACCCATTCGTATGAAGCTCCGGCCGAAAAACCTTTCTTCGGGAAATATCCGTCATCAAAAGTATCCCCACGCCCGTCAATAAAGAGCGACAGGAAATCATTGTTGACTGCACTGAAGTCATATCCTCCGACAGCGACATCCTGTGACATCAGCGAGCGCATCATAAAATATC
Source organism: Bacteroidales bacterium (assembly GCA_009774765.1). GTDB lineage: Bacteria > Bacteroidota > Bacteroidia > Bacteroidales > UBA932 > Cryptobacteroides. The sequence continues at coordinate 7,636 of VSOK01000030.1, read as the reverse complement.
TGTTCCTGAATCCTCCCTTAAGGTCAAACAGGGACCATTTTATATTCGACAGATATACATTCTGATCCGTACTGAAATATTTCATGTGCAGGTTGGACGTGTTCATCCCTATTCCGTCAAGCATATCGATATTTGTCCATTTCGCTGAAGCCGAGACATTTATCGTAGGCATACCTATTCCGTCGAACGAATAGTTGAGATTAATGTAAGGATTGACGCCTATCTTTCCTATTATATTATATGTGGAGCCATACAGTTTGCGTGTATAGAACCCGAAATTCAGCAACACCGACACTATTTCCTCGGTATCCGCCCTCAATCCGAGTCCGAACTGGTGTATAGGGCCTCTCTTGCAGTTGATTACAAGATGGTAAGGCTCCTGAGTACCCTGCATTTCGTATGTCACGTATTCGTATGCACGGGTACCGTATATCTGGGCAACAACGTTTTCCACATCCGCACCTGTAACAATGTCCCCTGCGGATACCTTTATCTTCTTCATCAGAACGGCTTTCTCCCTCGCGGTCACCCCTCTGATCTCAATGCTGTCAATCATCACAGGGACAGAATTGATGTCCACAGCCTTGCTGTTGTAAAGCTCCATCTGTGATATGCCGACCTGTGATTTCAGCTCCGCAAGCCTGTCCGCATTCGCGACGGCAGCCTCCCATCCCCTTCTGATTATCACGTCTATGCTCTCATCGTCAAAACTCATCATCGTGTATCCCTTCAGCTCGGGCTTGATGTTCAGATCAAGGAAATCACGGTTTGCCTCATACGATGCACGTCCAAGCATATCAATCCCCTGATTGATTATATCACCGAGATTGTTTATCTCGTCGTATGTCCTTCTCGCCTCCCCGAGCTCCACTCCGATAATGATGTCAGCACCCAGTTCACGCGCAGTCTCAGCAGGGAAATTGTCTCTCAATCCGCCGTCAACCAGGACCATCCCGTCAATTTTGATAGGAGCGAATATGCCCGGAATGGACATGGTGGAACGCAATGCCGTCGTCAGTTTTCCTGAAAAGCAATAGACTCCGGTCTCGGAGACAAGATCTGTAGCCACACATACGAACGGTATCGGCAGCCTGCTGAAAAGCGTAGAATCCTGATAGCCGATGGTAAGGCCGTTTATAAGATTATGTACATTCTGGCCTTTTATATATCCGGAAGGCAGACTTCCCATAAGATTGTTCCTGAGCACGTCATTTGCCCCGTCCTCATCTGCACCGAGCCTGATTTTCCTGATCCTCTTCTCCGATTCTCCGAACTCTATGTCATCTTTTGACACTACTTTTTCATCCTGGTGGAAAAAAGGAAAGCTGAGTACATATTTCTCTTTGTATTTTGTCTCCGCATAGGACATATTCTCACGCGAGACCCTGTCGCTCAAGGCAAGCGACCAGTCTATCTGCCTTATGATCGAATCCAGCTGGTCCGCGCTGTACCCCACCGAGTACAGTCCTCCGACAAGTCCTCCCATACTTGTCCCGAGCACCATATCCACAGGCATGCCTATCGTCTCAAGATATTTCAGCACGCCTATATGAGCGGCTCCCTTTGCTCCCCCGCCGCTCAACACCACAGCGACTGCAGGACGGTGAGCCTTTATACTGTCTATCCTGTGGCGGATTTCATTTATCGCCAGAGAATCGCTTCCGGTATATGGTCTTTTGCCGACAGACACCCTGATCTCGTCCCCATAGGAAGATATGCCTATCAAGGCGGCAAGCAGACAGATGACAAACCTTTTCATATCTATTGTTCCTTTTCTTTGTGTTTTCCGGCAAGCATTCCGCAGGCTGCGAATATATCCTCTCCCCTGGAAGCTCTTACCGTAGTTATTATACCCGCCCTTGAAAGACGCTCCTTGAACAGATCGATGACCCCATCCGGCGATGTCCTGTACGGGAAATCAGGTATCTGATGGAAACGTATGAGATTGACACGGCACTCAAGTCCTGAAAGCATACGCGCCACCGCATCAGCGTGACGTTTCGTGTCATTGAATCCTGAAAACATAGTATATTCGAAGCTGACCCTTCGCTGACCTGTAAAATCGTACTGCCTTATAAGATCAACCACTTTGTCTATAGGGTAGGCTTTCTGGACAGGCATAATCTCAAGACGTTCGTCAGGGAAAGGATTGTGCATACTTACGGCAAGATGGCATCTGCTTTCATCAAGAAACCGTTTCAGTGACGGAAGCACACCGATTGTAGAGACTGTTATACGCTTCGGGCTCCATCCGAATCCCCAGTCGGCAGTCATTATTTCTATTGCTCTGATGACATTGTCATAATTGTCCAGAGGCTCGCCCATTCCCATAAAGACAACATTGGTCAGCCTGTCGCTTTCATCCACGGCAAGCATCTGGGAGATTATGTCAGCCGCGCTCATGTGCCCGTGGAACCCCTGCCTTCCTGTCATACAGAAACGGCAGCCCATACGGCAGCCCGACTGGGAAGACACGCATAAGGTTGCCCTGTCGCCGTCCGGTATCATCACGGCTTCGACAGCTCCTTTTTCAAAATCTTCCTCCCGGGCATTATCCGGCACAGCTCCGGTATGCGCACATTTCACAGGGAAAAGATATTTTCTTGTCCCGTCGGAAGAGATCTGCACGGTCTCATAGCCGGTCACTCCGACTTCATATTTCTCTGCCAGCCTCTCCCTTCCGGCCTTGGAGATATCCGTCATCTGACCGATGTCCCTTACCTTTTTGACATACAGCCACCGCGCGATCTGGGATGCCGCGAATTTCGGCAGACCGGCTTCTGCCGCCACTGCCTTCAGATCTTCAAGATTCTTTCCTGCCAATCTAATTTTCATCACAAAAGACCAATATCAATTCCGGCACAAAAATACATAAATGTTTATAATAAAAAATCAAAACAATTTCTCTGCGTGTCGGCTTTTTTCATAACTTTGCGAAGATATGTTCAAATTTAAACACAATAAAATTTTCATTTATGGCTAAAGAAGTTGAAGAAAAAATCGGTGCAGATGTAAATGCCGCCAAACTGAAGGCTTTGCAGGCAACGATAGACAAGATTGAGAAGGATTACGGGAAGGGGACGATCATGAAGTTGGGAGATCAGCCTAAATGGGAGGTTTCAGTCATCCCGAGCGGTTCAATCGCACTTGACCATGCTCTCGGAATCGGAGGTTATCCGCGCGGAAGGGTCATTGAAATCTATGGACCGGAATCCAGCGGTAAGACGACACTCGCGATACATGCGATCGCCCAGGCACAGAAATCAGGCGGAATCGCCGCAATCATAGATGCCGAGCACGCTTTTGACAGGACATACGCCAAGAATCTCGGAGTCGACCTTGACACTCTGCTCATATCACAGCCTGACAACGGTGAGCAGGCTCTTGAAATAGCGGACAACCTGATCCGCTCAGGAGCAATAGACATCATAGTCATAGACTCTGTGGCGGCACTTACTCCAAAAGCGGAAATAGAGGGCGAGATGGGAGATTCCAAAATGGGACTCCAGGCAAGGCTTATGAGCCAGGCTCTCAGAAAGCTCACTGCAAATATCAGCAAGACCAACACCTGCTGCATATTCATCAACCAGCTTCGCGACAAGATAGGCGTAATGTTCGGAAACCCGGAGACCACCACCGGAGGTAACGCGCTCAAATTCTACGCATCAGTACGTGTGGATGTCCGCAGGACAACACAGATCAAAGACGGCGAAGAAGCTCTGGGCAACAGGACAAGGGTCAAGATCGTCAAAAACAAGATGGCTCCTCCTTTCAAGAAGGCCGAATTCGACATAGTGTTCGGAGAAGGAATCTCACGTGTGGGAGAGATCATCGACCTCGGAGTTGAGTTCGACATCATCAAGAAGAGCGGATCATGGTTCAGCTATGGAGATGGGAAGCTTGCACAGGGACGTGAAGCTGTCAAGCAGCTTCTTCTCGACAACACTGAGCTTTGCGATGAAATAGAAGCTAAAATCCGTGAAGCCCTTGCACAGATACAGGACTGACAGCGGAAATCCACTGACAACAAACCGGCTGAAATGCGTTTTCAGCCGGTTTGTTGTTTTGTCATTTGGAGAGACGGCATCTGCGGAGCTTTTCCGCCATTCCGCGCCTAAGAATCCCGGCCTCTTCAAGACCGTCTACAGTCCACTTCTCTTCAGGATTGTTCTCCCTGTAGACCACCACTCCCCTTGCTGAATATGAACCTATATAAGGATGCATCCTGAGAGAGTCCTCCGGCAATGACCACAGACGGTATGGACTGCAATGCTCCGGACACACATCCACAAGATCCTTCAAAGCGTCAAACCTGTCATTGTCGAACCTGTATATGTCCATAAGCTGCTCCTTGTATGAATAACCTCCCAGAGCAGTGCGGTATTCAACCATTTTGGATGCGAAATATCCTCCTATCCCGGGCAGGGCGTCAAAGGCGGCAGAATCAGCGGCATTCAAATCGGTCAGGGGAATATCGATATACGACTCAAGCCTTCTGTATATCGAATCAGAGACAACGAACGATTTGGCGAAATCGCTTTTGCGGTTGAAACGTCCTCCTTTGATACGATAGTTGTCTATTGCCCTTGCCTGGGCCTCGCTGAACCCGAGCCTCTGCAATCCCTCTACGGATATGTCGTTCGGATTGAAACGGAAACTCTCCACCTGCCTTCTCTTCCTGCCGGCACGTGATTTCTGCATATCGCCACGACTATGCTTCATGTCCGGCACTATACGGTCTGAATCATTCCGCTGCCCCGGACTGAACTCTGCTTCAGGACCGGAAGATGATTCCGGTTCCCTGACCGCTGCGGCCACTTCCCTTTCCTCCAGAATCCTTGACAGTGCCGCCCTGTTCAGAAATACGGCTACCTGATAGCCGACTGTCAAAAACACCAATGCCACAGCCCCGGTAACAAACGAAGCCGATAAACCTGATTTTTTCTTCTCCTCTCCCATTCTCCACCAATATTGAAATCTGACTGAAAATTGACGGTTGAATCCTATTCTTCCGCCTTATAAGATTTTTTAGGAGCCTTAACCGGCTGTGCCCCGGCGACAATGATGACAATCTCGCCTTTCGGTTCATTTTCCCTGTACCATTGTGCCACCTCACTGACAGTTCCCCGTCTGTGCTCTTCAAATTTTTTTGAAATTTCACGTGCGACCGAACACTCCCTGTCCTGACCGAAAAACTCGGCAAACTGCTCAAGGGTCTTGACAAGACGGTAAGGAGACTCGTAGAAAATCATAGTCCTCGTCTCGGAAGAAAGTTCCTGCAGACGTGTCTGACGCCCTTTCTTTACAGGAAGGAATCCCTCAAAGCAAAATCTGTCACAAGGATATCCGGAACTTACAAGCGCCGGGACAAATGCGGTCGCCCCAGGAAGAGTCTGCACCTCAATCCCCTCATTCACACATGTCCTTACAAGAAGAAATCCGGGATCTGAAATTCCGGGAGTTCCGGCATCACTTATCAGGGCGACATTCAGTCCGGAAAGTATTCTTTCCTTGATGATTTCCGCCGTCTTATGTTCATTGAACTTGTGATGTGATTCAAGATGCGCGCGAATGTCATAATGCTTCAGCAGCACTGAGCTTGTACGTGTATCCTCAGCCAGTACCAGATCGGCATCCTTAAGTACATTGACTGCCCTGAAAGTCATATCTTCCAGATTTCCGACAGGAGTCGGCACTATATAAAGCCTTCCGGCCTCCTTCTCTACGCTCATCTCAACTTCCTCCTCACAGCCATCATAAACCTGTATACGACATCAGACTGCATATCCCAACCGTTGAAATTGTCCTGCAGATATTCAACCGCATCGTCAAGGCTGCAAAAGCCGTTGAGCCTGTCGATCGTCATCTGGAACAGGGCCGCATCCTTTCCGAAAAGGGAATTTATAAAAAATATCCTGTCATTCAAAGAAATCGCGCTCCTGATATCCTTTACTTCCGTACCGGGCATATCTTTTCTCCAGGCCTGTCTTTCAGCCATCATATCCAGCACGGCAACCGGTGCTGACACTGACTCGAACATAGGTATATCAAGATCTATGATCTCCTGCACATCCGACGGCTCAGATCCCGATTGAGGCACCTCCTCCATATCATTTTCAGAAACGGCATCCGGACCGGCATCTGGGGTTTCCTGTACGGTATCCGGCAATATGCTTTCCGGAATATCATCCTCCTGTACAGCTGTCCCGAACAATTCCTGAGGCACTGAATCATCAAAGGCAGGCTCCAGCATAACAATCTGTTCCTCAACACTTTCCCTATATTGTTCATATTTGGCGGCAAGCAATTCGGTCTTCTGTCTTATTTCATCGAGAAGAGCATTGATTTCCGACAAAATTTTATCCGGCGTATTTTCCATAAAAGCAATATTATACATATTTGAGTCTGCACTTATATACACCTGCATCCCGGCATAATCAAAGCGGGACTTTGCTTCTGCTCCCGATTTTTTGTACATTTGCAGTCGTCAACTACAAAAGTAAGGAAATGTTTTTAGAAAATGCAAAAAAAGCAGGTTCAATTGAGGTAATCTGCGGATCTATGTTTTCAGGAAAGACAGAGGAGCTGATCAGAAGATTAAAGAGGGCGACTTTTGCAAACCAGAAGGTAGAAATATACAAGCCGGCGGTAGACATCAGATACTCCGACGACCAGGTGGTATCACACGACTCACACAGCATACCATCCACGCCGATAGACTCACCGGCAAGTATGCTGCTTCTTTCAAGCGATGTGGAAGTGGTCGGAATAGACGAAGCACAGTTCTTCGATGAAACAATAGTGGAAGTAGTCCAGACCCTTGCCAACAGGGGCATACGTGTCATCATTGCCGGTCTTGACACTGATTTCACAGGCAAGCCGTTCGGTCCGATGCCGGCTCTTATGGCGGTAGCGGAAGATGTCCAGAAAGTCCATGCCATCTGTGTCAGATGCGGAAGTCCGGCCCAGCATTCACACAGGCTTTCCAAGAGCGACAAACTTGTCGTGCTCGGAGAAAAGAACATATATGAACCTCTGTGCCGTCACTGCTACAATGAAGCGATAGCTTCAGAAAAATAATCATTATTATGAAAAAGGCAATCAGCCATCATCCCCTACGCGGATGGTGGCTGATTATCATATTCTGCCATGTGGAAGTGTCTATGTGCGTATAGATTTCCGTGGTAAGTATGCTTTCGTGTCCCAGCATCTCCTGTACCACACGAAGGTCGGCACCGTTTTCAATGAGATGCGTCGCAAAGGAATGACGGAAAGTGTGGGGTGAAATCTCCTTGTGTATCCCTGCCGCCATAGCCTGCCGTTTCACAAGATTGAAAATAGATATACGGCTGAGCCCCTTTCCGTTCTTATTCAGAAAAAGGATATCCGAACTCTGAGGATCGGCAGGCTCCGGACGGACAGAAAGATAATTTTTTACTGCCTCAAGAGCCATTTCCCCTATCGGAACCAGCCTTTCTTTGTTGCCCTTTCCTACAATACGGACAAATCCGTCTTCAAAGAATATTTCAGAAATCTTAAGCCCGGCCGCTTCAGACACCCTCAGTCCGCAGCCGTAGAGCAATTCAAGGATCGCCCTGTCCCTTATACCGTTCCAGGAATCAAGGGACACCGACTC
>VSOK01000003.1 GCA_009774765.1 Bacteroidales bacterium | reverse complement strand
CAACTCCTAAAGACGAGTTCTTCAAACTTTTGTTATAACTTTATACTTGTGTTGCACTTGATACTTGACTCTACCAAGCGAAAAAATAATGTAAATCGTTTGTGTATTGTAAAAATAATTCTACCTTTGCACGGATTATGTGCTAAAACACAGACAAGTAAAATTTAAAACGGTTATGACAAAGGCAGAAATTGTAAATGAGGTAGCGAAGGCTACAGGCATTGAAAAGATCACTGTACAGACGGTGGTTGAATCATTTATGGAGTGCGTGAAGGATTCTCTTGCAAAAGGCAATCCTGTTTATCTCCGCGGTTTCGGCAGCTTCATTATCAAGCATCGTGCTGAGAAGGCTGCGAGAAATATTACAAAGAATACAACAATGACTATTCCTGCTCACAATGTACCTGCGTTCAAACCAGCAAAGGTATTTGTGAACGTTGTCAAGAAATAATTTTAAAACTTTCAGATTATGCCAAGCGGTAAAAAGAGAAAGAGACATAAAATGGCTACGCACAAACGTAAAAAACGTTTGCGTAAGAATAGACACAAAAAGAGAAAGTAATTTTTCAGTGTCTGCCATTTTAGCAGTCCGCTAAATTGAGAAAGGCTGACCCTTGATCTGGTCGGCCTTTTTGTTTTCAGGAAATCAATGTTCCTGGAAGTATGTAAGGAAACCTGATGGTTTCCAGTTGTAAAATGGTAATGTTATTTCCTTAATGGAGTCTGTAAAAGATCTTATCGTTGATGTCAATTCAACTGAAGTTTCAATCGCTCTGATGGAAAACCATCGTCTGATTGAATTCAACAAGGAGTCCAGCCAGGGGCATAGTTATTCCGTAGGTGACGTGTATCTCGGAAAAGTAAAAAAAATTCTGCCTGCCCTGAATGCTGCCTTTGTGGACATCGGTGACGAAAAGGAGGCTTTTGTACATTATCTTGACCTGGGCCTGTATTTCAAGGCTTTTGACGAATTCGTCAAAAGGAGCAATCCTAATTCCAACCTTAAGGGGATCTATTCGCATATAAAGATAGGTCCCGTACTGGAAAAGGAAGGAAGGATAGAAAATGTGCTCACACCCGGTCAGATGATTGTGGTACAGATAGTCAAGGAGCCGATATCGACAAAAGGGTCTCGACTGACTGCGGAAATTTCATTGGCAGGACGCAATATTGTATTGCTCCCTTTTGCAGAAAAGGTGAGCGTTTCTCAGAAGATTTCTTCAAAGGAAGAAAAAAGAAGACTTGAGGCACTTGTAAGGAATATTCTTCCAAAGAATTATGGAGCGATCATCCGTACTGCGGCAGAAGGTAAAAATGCCGCTATACTTGATGCGGAACTTATGTCGCTTGTGGAAAAATGGGAGAATTCCTGGAAAAAATTTGCTCTTTACAAGTCCGTGCAGCTGCTCTTTACCGAGTACAGCAAGACTACCACTATTCTCAGGGATCTGCTGAATGATTCGTTCTCGAACATATATGTAAATGATGAGAATGTCTATGACGAGACCCGCAAATACATTTCACTTATTTCTCCCGAACAGGAAAAGATAGTGAAGCTATACAAGGACTCCGAGCCTATTTTTGACCATTTTGAGGTCACAAGGCAGATAAAGAGTTCATTCGGGAAAGTGGTTCCTATAAAGCAGGGGGCTTATCTTGTCATAGAGCACACAGAAGCGTTGCACGTGATTGATGTCAACAGCGGTACCCGTTCCAAGAACAAGGAGCAGGAGCAGAATACATACGATGTCAATCGCTATGCGGCCGAAGAGATTGCCCGTCAGATACGTCTGCGTGATATGGGAGGTATCGTGATAGTGGATTTCATAGATATGGAATCCAATGAGCATCGGAATATGCTGTTCAGATATATGCAGGAACTGATGCAGGGAGACAGGGCGAAGCACAATGTGCTGCCGCTGACCAAATTCGGCCTTATGCAGATTACCCGCCAGAGGGTACGTCCGGCCACCGAGATCAATACTACTGAAGTATGTCCGGTGTGTCACGGAACCGGAAAGATATCTTCAAGTGTCGTCATTGATGAAGCGATAGAGAGAAGGCTCTCGTATTATGCCGGAGAGAAAGGTGTCAGATCATTGGTTCTCAAGGTCAGCCCTATTCTGGGCGCATACCTTAGCCGTGGCATATTCTCCATACTCTACCGCTGGAAACGCAAATACAAATGCAGCATAAAAATCGTCGAAGTCACAGACTTTACGGTCCTGCAGAATGAATTCTACACTGAAACAGGGGATAAGCTTGACAGCTGATCCCCTGTCTTTTTATTGCAGTGTCACACTTTCCTGTTTTTGTAGGTCTCGATGCAGTTCGGTATGATGCGCTCGTACTCCGAGTCGCTGTAGAGCGGTGAGGAAATGATGAAATCGGCTGTGCTCCTGTTGGTCGCGAACGGGATGTTGTAGAGGGAGGCAAGCCTGACAAGGCTCATGACATCATTCTGGTGACCCTGCATAATGAGGTTGTCGCAGAAGAATACGAGCATATCTATCTTGCCCTCCGCTATCATTGCTCCGATCTGGGCGTCTCCTCCGAGCGGGCCGCTGAGCAGCTTGTTCACCTGTGGAACGTCTTCTCCCAAAGCTTCTTCAAGTGCCTGTCCTACAAGTCTTCCTGTAGTTCCAGTACAATATAGAGTGCAGTCTTTCATCGAGCCTGCGTTGAATCTTACCCAATTGATCAGCTCCGATTTTCTCGCATCGTGAGCTACAAGTGCAATGTTCTTTATCATAATTCGTCCAAAAATAAATCCGCCCCGATGCCTCAATAATCACGCCAGTCTGAAGTGTCCAGGTTTATATAAAATCATTATCTTTGCGGCCTTTTAACGTAGCAATATGAACAGAGAACAGAAAATAGGGCATTTGTCTATGCTTGGAGCCAATGTGATGTGGGGGATGATGGCTCCGGTTTCAAAAGCTGTCATGTCAGCAGGGCTTGTCAGTTCGTTGATTGTCGTGGATGTGAGAATCTTGGGAGCGGCGGTGCTGTTCTGGATTCTGTCGTTGTTTACAAAAAACGAAAAGGTGGACAGGAAGGACTATATCAAGCTGTTTTTTGCAGGAATGTTCTCGTCTCTTCTGAACCAGGGCGTCTTTATCACAGGAATCTCCATGACTTCACCTGTGGACGCATCTATAATAACGACTTCATTGCCTATTGTCACTATGCTGTTTGCGGCCATATACCTGAAGGAGCCTATAACGTCGAAGAAAGCCGGGGGAGTAATGCTCGGAGCCTGCGGCGCGCTGCTTCTCGTATTCGGCAATTACCTTATTCCGGGGACTTCGGCCGCACTTCATGCCGGTCAGTCTTCAAGTCTGAAAGGTGACCTGCTGTGCCTGCTGGCGCAATGTTCATACGCAGTGTATCTTGTGCTTTTTCAGGGGCTGATCAGAAAATACTCGCCGGTCACCCTTATGAAATGGATGTTCACATTCGCATCAGTCATATTGCTTCCCATATCTGTCAGGGAAATTGCGTCGACTGATTGGGCGTCCCTGCCTTTTGAGCAATATGCAGGACTCGGATATATACTGTTTTTCGGAACATTCCTCTGCTACCTTATAATTCCGCTCGGACAGAGGAGTCTCCGTCCGACACTTGTGGCGATGTACAATTATGTGCAGCCGATAGTGGCATCTGCCGCTGCGATAATCTGGGGAATGGACAGTTTCAATATACTTAAGGTTCTGGCCGTAGTCCTGATATTTTCAGGAGTGTTTCTTGTCAACCGCAGCAAAGCCCGGAATGCGGAGGACAATGCCTGACCGCTCCGGTTACAGCCTGTAGGCAGCTGTCAGAATGCTGCCGCCTTTTCCATCTTTTCACGTATTCTGCCGTTGCATAGATTGCCTATGCTGCCGGTATGGGTATGCCTTACGGTTTTCTCTGCGTGGAAACGTCCTTCGTTGACCTCTATGCCGACACTTTTGTAGGCGTCCCTGAACGGCATACCGTCCAATGTCCTCCTGTTTACCTCCTCGACTGTAAACAGATAGTCATATAGGGGAGAATCAAGGATATGTTCGTTCACGATTATGTTCTGCAGCATATAGTCAGCCATAAACAGGCATTTGTGCATCATTTCAAGAGCAGGGAACAGGATGTCCTTCAACAGCTGGAACTCCCTGTGGTATCCGTGCGGCATATTGCTGCACAGCAGTGAAATCTCATTCTCGCAGCTGAGGATGCGGTTGCAGTTGCCCCTTATCATTTCCCATACGTCAGGGTTTTTCTTGTGGGGCATAATGCTTGAGCCTGTTGTCAGTTCATCCGGGAATCTGATGAATCCGTAGTTCGGGCACATATACATACAGCAGTCGGCTGCCAATTTGTTGAGAGTAAGTGCTATCGCTCCGAGGGCTGAGGCTGTTGCGCGTTCTGTCTTGCCCCTGCTGAGCTGTGCGGCGACGGCATTGTAGTCAAGCGAGGCGAAGCCGAGGAGAGACGTGGTCATTTCCCTGTCGAGAGGGAACGAGTTCCCGTATCCTGCAGCCGAGCCGAGAGGATTCTGGTCCGTTACATTGTATGCCCCGTGCAGCATATACATATCGTCTGCAAGCGATTCCGCGTATGCTCCGAACCACAGTCCGAAAGAGGATGGCATAGCCATCTGTCCGTGCGTATATCCTGGAAGAAGGACATCCTTGTGTTTTTCGCTCAGTTCCTGAAGAGTCCCGAACAGCTTCAGGACTTCTTTCCTGACCTTGAGAACTTCATCTTTCAGGAACAGCTTGACGTCCACCAGTACCTGGTCGTTGCGTGAACGTCCTGAATGTATCTTTTTCCCGATGTCTCCGAGCCTGCGGGTAAGGAGAAGCTCGACCTGTGAGTGGATGTCTTCCACATCGTCTTCAAGGACGAATTTACCGTCGACTATTTCTTCCGCTATCCTGTCAAGCTCCTTTGACAGCAGCTCCAGTTCCTGTCCTGTAAGCAGTCCGATGCTTTCCAGCATTGTTATATGTGCCTTTGAGCCCTTCACGTCATATTCTGCAAGTCTCAGGTCCAGTATCCTGTCATTGCCTACTGTGAAATTTTCTACAAGGTCGGTTGCCTTTGTTCCTTTGCTCCAGAGAGTGTTGCTCATATCCGATGTCTTTAAACTTCTTTTGTCTTATACTTTATTTCTCCTCATCGTAGCCTGAACTGGTTCAGTTCCGGGTTAGGCTTATTATGAATGTTTCTATGAAATCAATATATTTTCTGATTCCGTCCTCTATCTCCGATACATATACGAATTCATCCTTTTTGTGTGATCTGGAAGAATCTCCAGGGCCCATTTTGATGGCATCGCATCCTATTCTCATCCAGTCGGATGTGGTAGGGGAGGAGAAAACCTCAATACCGAGTTCCCCGGCGCAGCGGACAAGGGGAGAATCTGGACGGGTGGCGGAAGACCTGTTGGCCAGGTTCCGCGCAGTCAGCCTGCTTCGGCACAGTCTGCTGAGTTCGTTTAGTATCTCTTCGTTGGTATACTGTTCGGTAGGACGTATGTCTATTACGAAACTGCATTGGTCTGGTATGACATTGTGCGCCGTACCTGCATTTATCTGTGTCACGTTCAGATGCACTTGCCCCATCATTTCGGAGATTCTGCTGAATTTATGGCTGCGTAGTCTTTCGATGTCATCCATTGCTATATAGATGGCGTTGTCTCCGTCTCCACGTGCGGCGTGCCCGCTTGTCCCGTACGATGTTGCGTCGATTACCAGCAGACCGCGCTCCGAGGTAGCTGCCTGCATCCGTGTCGGCTCTCCGACTATCGCCCAGTCTGGAGTATGTTCAATATTTGCCCATATAAAGCTCATTCCGTCTTTGCCGGATCTCTCCTCTTCTGCGCTTAGTACAAGCATCAGATTGATTGGAAGTTCCTCATTGTAGAAATGCCGGAATGCTGAAATCATAGCTACTGCAGATGCTCCGTCATCGTTGGATCCCAGGCCGAATACCTTTTCACGGCTGTCCCGGATATTGCCGTCTTCTGTCGCTGAATTGCGGTATGCCTGCTCGTAATCAGGATTATACGGGTCGAAGGAATAGTCGTTTCCTGGAGAAACCGTGTCGATATGGGCGCACAGCATCAACGTTTGTTTTGATTTGCAGAAACGGCTGTTGAAAGCTACAATGTTGTTTTTTATGACTTCGTGACATATTTTCCTGTCCGTAAGCCAATTGCTTATATGTTCCCTTACCATACTTTCTTCAAATGAAGGCGAAGGTATGGAAACCATCTGTTTCAGAAGCTCGACTGATTCCTGTATGTAGTTGTCCGTATGCATTATATGGTGATTTATCCGATCAGTTCGGTTCCTGTCCGGTTGAGAAGATTGCGCGCGTGCTTTATCGTTACTCCGGCTACTCCTTCCCTTATCGCCTTGAATGAGTTGTCCAGTTTCGGTATCATTCCTGCCGCGACTCTGCCTTCCTCTTTGAGCGTCCTGTAGTATTCTGGAGTAATCTCCTTTATCAGACTTGCGTCGTCATCTTTGTCATAAAGCACCCCGTCCTTTTCAAAGCAATATATCAGAGACACTTTCTCGGAAGGGTTGCGCATCGCAAGGGCTACCGCAACCGAAGACGCCACCGTGTCGGCATTGGTGTTGAGCAGATTGCCGTGTCCGTCGGATGTAATCGCACAGATGACAGGTGTTATTCCTTGTCCGGTAAGGCTGATGATGAATCCTGAGTTTATCATGGACGGGTCAACGTCTCCGACATAACCGTAATCTATGGTCTCACCGGAAACTGCAGTGACTGGCGGCCGTCTTACTGCTGTTATCAGATCGGCGTCAGCACCTGACAGTCCGATTGCGCTGCATCCGTGTTTCTGCATAATGGCCACAATGCTTTTGCTGCACCATCCTGCATATATCATAGTGACGATTTTAAGGGTATCCTGGTCTGTGACACGTCTGCCTTCAATCATGACAGGCTGCTGTCCGAGCTGTCTCTGCATCTGACTGGCCATCACACCGCCTCCGTGTATGAGGACTTTGGGACCCTCCATAGAGGTGAAGTCCTTTATGAAATTTTCCAGAAGCTGCGGATTGTCCACCACATTGCCTCCTATTTTCACCACCTTTATCATAATCTTCTCTTGATATTTAGAATTCTGCCGGACTGTCTTGGGAATGCACTAAAGTCCCATCAGCATTTCCTTCAGTACGGTCTGGGCTGACACTACTCTGTTGGCCGCCTCTGGAATTACAATGGATCTGTCGCTTTCAATCACATCGTCGCTTACGATCATATTCCTTCTGACTGGCAGGCAGTGCATAAAATAGGCATTGTCCGTGAGGGCCATCTTTGCACTGTCGACTGTCCAGCTCCTGTCCATGCTCAGCACTTTTCCGTAATTGTCACCGGAATATGCAGCCCAGTTTTTTGCGTATATGAAATCAGCACCTTCAAAAGCCTTCTTCTGGTCATATTCGATGACTGCCTTTCCTGTAAATGCGGGGTCGAGCTCATATCCTTCAGGATGCGTGATGACAAATTCATAGTCTGTCAGGTTGATGCCTTCGGCAAATGAATTCGGCACAGCCTGAGGCAGGGCTTTCGGATGCGGAGCCCAGGTCATTACGATCTTCGGCCTTTCCTTCTTTTTGTATTCCTCTATTGTGATCATATCGGCAAATGTCTGGAGCGGATGGCGTGTGGCCGCTTCCATACTGAATACCGGTTTGCCTGAATATCTGATGAACTGATTAAGAATCAGTTCGTTATAATCATCTGACTTGTTCTCGAACCGTGCGAATGAACGGACACCTATTATATCGCAATAGCACCCCATTACCGGGATCGCTTCAAGAAGATGCTCCGGCTTGTCGCTGTCCATAACCACTCCTCTTTCTGTTTCAAGTTTCCACGCTCCCTGGTTTACGTCAAGCACTATTGCATTCATTCCGAGATTCATCGCTGCTTTCTGTGTGCTCAGACGTGTCCTGAGGCTGGAGTTGAAGAAAATCATAAGCAGAGTCCTGTTTTTGCCGAGGGCCTGGTCTGCAAACGGATTCTTCTTTACATATTCTGCTTTGGCGAACGCTTCCTTAAGGTCGCCTATCTGTGTGATGGAAGTAAATGTTTTCATAAATTACCGTGTGAGTTTTTTCCAGCCTGAGACAAATTCCGATGCCGTTTCCATTGAAATCGTGAGCGACGGAAGAAGGCGGATTACATCCGCTCCTGCTGCTCCTGTGAAGAAATGCTCTTCAAACAGCAGCCTGTCGCGCAGACCTTTGAATTCTTCTTTTATTTCAAGTCCTATCATAAGGCCTTTCCCCCTATATTCCTTCAGGGATGGATCAAGTTCGCCTTCCGGATGGAATGCATCGTAGAAATATTTTCCTATACGTTCCGCGTTTTCCACAAGATGCTCGTTTTCAATGATATCAAGTACGGCAATTGCTGCCGCGCAGGCAAGATGGTTGCCGCCGAAAGTAGTGCCGAGCATTCCGAATTCTGGTTTTATCGCAGGGCTTATCAGTACGCCTCCGATAGGGAATCCGTTTGCCATACCCTTGGCTGTCGTGATGATATCCGCCTTTATGCCGGAATACTGGTGTGCAAAGAATCTTCCCGTCCTTCCGTAACCGGACTGGATCTCGTCGAGAATCAGTACGGTACCGTATCTGTCGCAGAGCTTGCGCAGGTTCTGCATAAAGTCATCCGTAGGCTCGAATATTCCGGCGACTCCCTGTATGCCCTCGATGATGACTCCGGCATAGATGCCTTTTGCCAGTTCCTTTTCAACTGCTTCTATGTCATTCAGCCCGACAGATTTTACATTGTCTGTAGAGTTGAACGGAGACCGCAGCCTGGGGTTGTCCGTCACTGCGACGGCTCCGGATGTCCTTCCGTGGAACGCTTTGCCGAAAGCCAGTATCTTGTCTTTCCCTGTATGGAAAGAAGCGAGCTTTATGGCATTTTCATTGGCTTCTGCTCCGCTGTTGCACAGGAAGAGGGAATATTCGTCATAGCCGCTTGTCCTTCCCAACTTTGACGCAAGTTCATTTTGCAGTGAATTCTGCACTGCGTTGGAATAGAATCCGAGCTTGCCAGCCTGCTCTGTGATCATATTGACATAATGAGGGTGGCAATGTCCTACGGAAATCACTGCGTGCCCTCCGTAAAGGTCGGTATAACGTACGCCGTCTTTGTCCCAAAGTGTGGTGTCAAGACCTTTCACTGGCTCTATGTCCCACAGTTTATATACTTTGAATAAATCCATTTTCTGATTTGTTTTTGCTTTGTTCCGGTATGGCCGGCTAAAATGCTGACGGCTTGAGTTTCAGACCGGTGGTCTGAGGAAGACCGTACATTATGTTCATATTCTGGACAGCCTGTCCTGCAGCTCCTTTCACCAGATTGTCGATGATTGAACTGATGTGTACATACCCGTCGTGGAGCTCAACGTGAAGCAGCCCCTTGTTTGTGTTCACCACTTCTTTGAGGGACACTGAAGAGCTGGAATGGAATACGAAAGGGGAGGACGCATAGTAGTCGCTGTAAAGTTCCTGATATGCGGTTTCATCCATTCCTGCAGCGGCGCGTGTATATATGCTTGCGAAGATTCCCCTCGTGAAATCTCCCCTGAAAGGGACAAAATTCACTGTCGGAGCGTGTCCGCAGATTTCTCCAATATTTTTCTTGATCTCTCCAAGATGCTGATGTGTAAATAGTTTGTATATGGATATGTTGTTGTCCCTATAGCTGAAATGGGTCGTGTCTCCGAGCTTTTTCCCTGCTCCGGTAGAACCGGTTATTGCGCTGACGTGAACTTCATCGCTGATAAGACCTGCCTTTGCCAGAGGAAGCAGACCGAGCTGTATGGCAGTCGCAAAACATCCCGGATTGGCTATGTCGTGTGCCGAGGCGATATCCTTGTGTGAATCTTCACACAGTCCATAGACGAAATTTCTGCCTGCGTACTCTCCCTCGAGCCTGAAGTCATTGCCGAGATCGATGATATGGCATTCCGGGCTTATGTCATGCGTGTCAAGGAACTGGCGTGAAATACCGTGTCCAAGACAAAGGAAAAGCACGTCAGGATTGTTCAGCCCTGTTCCGAATTTCAATTCCGTCTCTCCTGTAAGATCCCTGTGCACGGCTGCGACCGGTGTACCTTCCGAGGAAGTGGTGGTCGCTGCAACTATCTGTACATCAGGATGGTTGAGCAGGATTCTGAAAAGTTCTCCTCCTGTGTAGCCTGTTCCTCCTGCTATTGCAACTCTTATCATTGTGCTGTGTCTGTTTTGATGTTTGTGATGCGTCAGCCTATTTTGCCATGTCTTCCGCGTTGCTGCCGTTTACGCTGTAATATATTTTCAGCGGATTGGCAAGAACTTTAGTGAAGCCTACGACGTCCTGACCGGTGTATGATTTGTTTATTTCTCCGTATGACCCGAATTTCGAACTCATCAGATCGTGCGCGCTTCTGCATCCGAGTACGGAGAAATGGTAAGGCATAAGTGCCACTTCTACTTCTCCGGTGACATTCTGCTCCATATTGTCCATCATGGCTTCCATATCCCTCATTACAGGATCGAGATACATCGCCTCGTGCATCTGCTGTCCGTACCATCCTGCGATCTGGTCTTTCCAATAGAGCTGTCCTTTTGTCAGGACGTGCTTTTCAAGCAGGTGGTGGGCCTTGATCAGTATCATCGGTGCGGCCGCTTCGAATGCGACACGTCCTTTGATTCCGATGATTGTGTCACCGACGTGGATATCACGCCCTATTCCGAACGGTGCAGCGGCGTCGTTTATCGCCTTGATGATGTCGACCGGATTCATTTCAGTACCGTTGAAAGATACCGGCTCTCCTTTTTCAAATCCTATCTTTATATGTTCAGGTGCAGTTTTGGTGACTTTGGTCGGGTATGCCTCCTCCGGAAGCCATCCGTCTGAGGAAAGTGTCTCGACTCCTCCTACGCTCGTGCCCCAGAGCCCCTGGTTGATTGAGTATTTGGATTTTTCCCATGAGAAATCGAATCCGTGCTGCTTGAGATAGTCTATTTCTTCCTGGCGTGTGCTGCAAAGCTCTCTGACAGGGGCGATTATCTGAATTTCCGGAGCAAGGATTTCAAACACTATGTCAAATCTGACCTGGTCGTTTCCCGCGCCTGTGCTTCCGTGTGCCACGTATGATGCTCCGAGCTTCTTGACGTGCTTGAACACTTCTATTGCCTGGAATACACGTTCCGAACTTACGGAAAGTGGATATGTGGCGTTTTTCAGTATGTTGCCGAAGATCAGATATTTTATTCCTTTTTCATAATAGGTCCCGGATGCGTCTACGGTTGTATGGGATGCGGCCCCGAGAGTGAGTGCGCGCTCTTCTATTCCTGCTTCCTCTTCTTTGGAGAAACCTCCCGTGTTGACCAGGACAGTATGGACTTCAAGTCCTTTTTCATTTTTGAGATAGGGGACACAGAATGATGTGTCAAGTCCGCCGCTGAAGGCGAGTACAACTTTGTTGTTCATATCATATAATTTTTTAGATTCGTTTTATTGTGCCTTTTTCATAGGCTCTTTCTTTGCGGACTGTTCCGTATGTTCTTTCGGGTCATACAGCAGCCCTGTGCACAGGCACATCTTGAAACTGTTGTTTTCAAGGATGTTGAAATTCCTGCATCCTGTGCATCCTTTCCAGAATTCCGGGTCATGTGTCAGTTCAGAGAACGGGACCGGTCTGAATCCCAATTCGTGGTTCATCTTCATTACGGCGGCTCCTGTAGTGATGCTGAATATCTTGGCATCAGGGAAAAGCTCCCTTGAGAGTCTGAAGATCCTTTCCTTGATTCTTTTGGCAAGCCCGACACCTCTGAATGCGTGTGCCACTATAAGTCCCGAGTTGGCGACATACTGTTTCCCGCCCCAGGTCTCTATATATGAGAATCCGGCGAATCTGCCGTCTTCAGATACGGCTATTACTGCTTTTCCTGCAATCATTTTCTCGATTACATATTCAGGCGTTCTCCGTGCTATGCCTGTACCCCTTTCTCTTGCGGATATGAATACTTCTTCGCAGATTTCATCCGCATATATTGCGTGGCTCTCATTTGCCACCATTACATCAATTTCCATCTCTTGACGTAGAATTCGGTTTATGTTTTCTGAATTAAAAAACAGTGTATGGTCTGGAAAGGACAATAGAATGACCTAATGGCAAGACAAACCTTGATTGTCAATTGCAATCGGCATAAAACCTCTCACAGTGTTGGAGGGAGTATGGAGGGGATCCTTAGAGTTACCCTCCTAAAGTCGGACAAGGGAATAGGCGACTTCAGCGTGGCGTCGGACGACCCACGTATAGAAGCTGAATGCTGATATGTCACCTGTTTTTATCATAATATCGGGCACAAAGGTAATTATTAATCTCAATAAATAGCAAGAATGCTGTTTAAAATTTTAACTTTGTGCGAATTTTATGATTTCCACATTTTGCAGTTTTATGTCTCCTTTGTTTCTGGAGCTGTTTTATGCCTGTATGCCTGTGGAAAAAAGATGAACCCTGATGAAAAAAAGAAAAACTGTCGCAGTAGATCCGGAATATCTTAAAAAGCAGAAAGCTTCTCTCCTGAGGAAGCATCGTCAGGTCATCTATCTGAATGATAATGAGATGGCAGCGATATCAAATTACTGCAGCCGCTTCAAGGTAAGTGCCAAGGCGACTCTTTTCCGCGAAGCCATAATGGAAAAGGTGCTCTCCGAGCTTGAAGACAATCACCCGACGTTGTTCTGACAGAACCGGTTCCGTCGCATCATAGCTGTAATAGCGTCATAGCTGTAGTTTCGGCTATGGGCAGGATATATTTTGTTGATTAGTTAGTTAAGCTCGTTACTGAGTTACTGGATGGATGAAGTTCGTTACTGGGTGCAGATTGGTGGCCATCGGGCATTCAAAAGTCTGATGTCCACACTGTTCAAGTGTAACTCGTTGAAAATCAATTGATGTAAATAAACAAGCGTGGCCATCGGGCATCGAAAAGTCTGATGGCCACATCTGCTTGCTGATTCAGCTTGCTCAAAGTGAGCGACACCGTCCAGTCGCATTTCAAGCGCTCTCTTCAACTGCTCTCTTTTCAATGCTGTCTATACTGGCAGGTTGGAGAATGTTTCTCCAGTCTATATCGGCAGGCAGGAGAAATTCTCCTCCTGGTGCTCTGCCGGTGATTCTAAGATTCTCAGACGTTTCAGTTCCTGCGCGCGATTCCTATGTAATACAGTAGGGTGGCGAGAGAGCCGAGAGCTGCGATAACGTATGTATAGGCAGCCCATTTCAATGCATCTATTGCCATCGGCTGTGTCTTCGCGTCCGTGATGCCGGCATTGCTGAGCCATGCCACGGCGCGTCGGCTTGCATTGATCTCGACAGGAAGAGTGATGAAACTGAAGATTGTAGTCATCGCAAAAAGTCCTATTCCGAACCACAGAAGGGCCGGGAATACATTGATCAGGATTATTCCGAGAAGGATTACCCATTGCACGATATTGGAGCTGAATGTCACAACAGGCACCAGGGCTGAACGCATTTTAAGAGGCGCATATCCTTTTGCGTGCTGTACGGCGTGTCCGCACTCGTGTGCTGCGACAGCCGCTGCAGCTACTGACCTGCTGTCATATACGCCTTCGCTTAGCGCAACTGTCTTTGTCTGTGGATTGTAATGGTCCGTAAGCATTCCGTTGGTCGGGATGACCCTTACGTCGTAGATGCCGTTGTCGTGAAGCATCTTCAATGCTGTTTCAGCGCCTGACATACCTCCCGGGAGAGGAACTTTTGAATATTTGTTGAATTTGCTGTTAAGTGTTGACTGTATGATGATGCTTAGGATCATCACAAGAATAAAGATAAGCCAGATATTCATATATTATAAATTTATTGATATTTTTGCAGTCGTTTTGCGCAAATATAGTCAAAGTCGAGAGCAGAAGCAAAGTAAACTTTGATTATGCCGAGACCAGGACGTTTATATGAGCGCAAGCCCAAATTAGTCAAAGTCGAGAGCAGAAGCAAAGTAAACTTTGATTATGCCGAGACCAGGACGTATATATGGGCGCAAGCCCAAATTGGTCAAAGTCGAGAGCAGAAGCAAAGTAAACTTTGATTATGCCGAGACCAAGACGTATATATGGGCGCAAGCCCAAATTGGTCAAAGTCGAGAGCAGAAGCAAAGTAAACTTTGATTATGCCGAGACCAGGACGTTTATATGAGCGCAAGCTCAAATATAGTCAAAGTCGAGAGCAGAGGCAAAATGAAATTTGACTATGCTTAGACCAGGACGTATATATGTATTGAAGACAAATATACAAGAAAGATGCTAAAAGAAAATGATTTTTCAAGATTGGAAATCAACCTGCCAAATTGTCTTGAAAATTATAGATATTTCAGATCGAAACTGAATCCCTCGACAAAACTGCTGGTACTGGTAAAGGCTAATGCCTACGGTCATGGGGCTGTAGAATTTGCTTCTATGATGGAGCAGGCCGGAGCCGATTATCTTGCAGTCGCATATCCTGTCGAAGGAATGGAATTGAGACAGGGTGGAATACGCTCTTCTGTGCTTGTGCTTACGGCCGGGACTGATTTCTTTGAAGAGATAATCGACAATGAACTGGAGCCGAGCATACCGAATATGTACACATTGAAGGCATTCTGTGATGTCCTGCGCAGGCGTGGCATAGAGGATTATCCTGTCCATATAAAGCTTGATACAGGTATGCACCGTCTCGGGTTTATGACATCAGAAATCGCGGAATTGACGGAATATCTGTCAGACTGCCGTAATGTCATAGTCAAATCCGTGTTCTCGCATCTTGCTGCTTCTGAAGATCCGCAGAGTGACGGCTTTACGCTCGGACAGATCGATATGTTCGTGAAGAATGCGGACGCATTGTCCAGGGCGATAGGCTACAGGCCTATGTACCATATACTCAATTCAGCTGGCATCGAGCGTTTTACGCAATATCAGTTTGATATGGTCCGTCTCGGAATCGGCATCTACGGTATCAGCGCATTGCCTGATACAAAACTTTCCCCTGTAGCTTCGTTCAAATGCAAAATATTGCAGATCAAGCATCTCAAACCTGAAGACGGCGCGATAGGATATGGGCGTAAAGGCAGGATCGCTTCTGAAGGGACGGTGATAGCCACTATTCCCGTCGGATATGCGGACGGAATAGACAGGATGCTCGGTCAGGGACGCGGTTCCTTTATGCTCAACGGGCACAGGGTTCCTACAATAGGGAACATCTGTATGGATATGTGTATGCTTGACATCACAGGAGTCGAGGCCCAGGTCGGGGACACGGTGACGATTTTCGGAGACGACCCGACGGCCTCAGAGCTTGCCGGTATTCTCGGTACTATCCCCTATGAGGTCTTCACTTCCGTTCCTCGTCGTATAGACAGAGTTGTAATACATTAATAATGGAGTCTTGTAATTCATTCAAATACAAAGTATTGTTTGTGTGTCTTGGAAATATCTGCCGCTCTCCGGCGGCGCAGGGAGCGTTCCAGGCCATTGTGGACAAGAACAATGCGGCTGACAGGTTCTATGTGGATTCTGCCGGGACATACGGCGGGCATAGAGGACAGCTTCCTGATTCACGTATGCGGAAGGCAGCTCTGGCGCGTGATTATGTGCTGACACACCGCTCACGTCCAGTAGAGGTTACGGATTTTCTTGATTTTGACCTTGTTGTGGCGATGGATGACTCCAATTATGCTGATCTGATGCACCTCGCTCCTTCTGTGGAGGCGACCCGTAAGATAGTGAAGATGGCAGATTATCTTTCATCTTCTGAAATGACTTATATTCCGGACCCTTATTATTCCGGAGCCGACGGATTTGAACTTGTCCTTGACCTGCTTGAAGACGCCTGTGCAAATCTGTATGCTTCTTTTGAATAGCCTCAAATTTCAGCTATGAATATTCTGTTTGTACTTAATTCATTTCCTGGACTTGGAGGGATCGAGACTGTCACCAATGCACTTGCTGATTTTCTTGGAGACCATTTCAAGATATATGCGTTCTCGTTCGGCGGCGATCCTGATGTGGAGGTTTCGTCAAAGTTCGAAAAGACATTCTGCTGTGCGGGCGGAAGTTTTTCCGGCAACTGCAGGATGTACAATGATATACTTCGGGACTGCAGGATTGATGTTGTCATCAATCAGGGTATTTATCCCCATACGACAAAGGTTGTCTTCAACAGAAGACGTCCTTCCGGAATCAAGGTGATTTCTGTGCTTCACGGAATGCCTGGATATGAAAAAATACAGTTCTGGACACTTCCGTCCGTTGTCAATGCCTCTCCATGCAGAAAACGGTTCCGGACAATCCTTTTCAAGGCAGGTCTGTTCCGAAAATATAACAGATATACAGGACGGTTCAGGCGATATTACCGCAAGGCGGCAATAAAAGGTGATGCAGTGCTGATGCTGACTGTAGGATATATAGAGCAGTTTGTCAAAGAGTACGGACTTGAAAAGTACAGAAACAGGATATCAGCTGTAGAAAATCCTCTTCCTGCTTCCTGTTCCGCTCTTCCTGTTCCGGGCTGGGATACAAAGAAAAACAATATCGTCTATGTGGGGCGGCTTTCCGATGAAAAACGGGTCGATGTTGTCCTTGATGTATGGCGTGAAGCCTCCAGACCGGACTGGCATCTGTATATTGTAGGTGACGGGCCTGAAATGTCCGCACTTAAAGAAAAGGCCGCTAATGAGCGTATCGGAAATATTACATTTGCCGGTTATGAAAAAGATCCTTGGAAATATTATTCCGAAGCGAAGATTCTTCTTCTGACTTCAAGGTTTGAGGGATTCCCTATGTGCCTTTTGGAGGCTTTGAAGTCAGGTGCCGTCCCTGTCTCGTATGATGTCAGTGCCGGCGTCCGTTCAATACTGGAGGACGGGGGGGGAATGCTTGTCGAAAAGGATGATTTCAAGGAATTTGTAGGCGCGGTGAACAGGCTTATGGACGATGAGGACCTTCTCCGGCAGATGTCGGTAGCGGCATCGGACAAGTCGCGCAGGTATTCTCTTGAAGCGATCGGAGGACAGTGGCTGCAGCTGCTTGGATAGATCATTTGTTCTGTACCGACCAGTGCGTGCTCTGACGGATATGGTCTATATAATACTGCTCTTCTTCTGAAAGGTTGGCGTTGTCTATATACCAGGGCAGATGTCTTGACGTATATGGATAGCCGGTCCGGATGAACACATTTCTTTTGTGGTCCACGTCTTTGGCGTTTATGAATGGCTTGTACAGTGCAAATGTGGTGTCGATAGGTGCTCTGTATGCTCCTTTCTCAATTTCTTTTTTCCAGAATCTGCTTTCCCATTCAATCACCTGGCTTTTGTTTTTGAAATGTTCGGGCAGGTCATCGATCCTCAATGAAAATCCCACTTTGCATGCGCGCGGATATCTGCGTGACAGCTTGACGAATTTCTCCATAAAGTCATCCGGACAGTCAGGGTCGATTTCTATGTCCGGATCGGTATATACGAAATATGAACTGTTGAAAAGTTTGTAGAGGCCTGTCTCCCAGATGGCAAGATATCCTACATTGCGTCTGAGCAGATAGACAGGGTACGGAATGGTCCCGTAATATTCAAGGAGAGGAGGGTAGTCTGACCCGTTGTCTATGATATGGATATTCCTGTAACCTCTTGATTCAAGTCCTGCTATCAGCTTCTGCAGCATCGAACAACGGTTGAAATTGTTGATTACTACAGGAATGTTCTTGTAGTCGATGTCTTTCTTTTTGCTGAAAATATATTTAACTTCAGGAATGAACCACCTGTTGAAATTGCGTATCCCTCTTCTGAGTCCCATAAAAAATAAACTTACGAATTGTTCTGACTTCCAAAAGTACATAAAACCTGATGTATTGCCAAATTTGTTCTGCTCTCAATTATGTCGTATATTTGTAGTGAATGAGGATAATTTTATGGAAAAGCAAGATATAATTACTGTAACTTCACCTCTGCTGCCGGATATAGAGGAATTCAAGACGCTGCTTGAGAAAATTTGGGACAGCAGATGGATAACCAACAACGGAACTTTCCATCAGGAGCTTGAAACAGCCTTGTGTGAATATCTTAAAGTGCCTTATATCAGCCTGTTCACCAATGGTACTCTGCCCCTCATCACGGCTCTTCAGGCTATGAGGATAACAGGTGAGGTCATCACTACTCCATATTCTTTTGTCGCTACGACCCATTCGCTTTGGTGGAACGGGATAAAGCCTGTTTTTGTCGACATAGATCCTGCCACCGGCAATATGGACCCGGAAAGGATAGAAGCGGCGATCACTCCGAGAACAACGGCATTGATGCCGGTACACGTATATGGAAAACCGTGTGATACTGTGCGTATAAAGGAAATCGCGGACCGTTATGGTCTTAAGGTGATATATGATGCCGCCCACGCGTTCGGGGTGGAGGTCGGAGGGGAAAGTGTCCTGAATGCCGGTGATATGTCCACTTTGAGCTTCCATGCGACAAAAGTCTATAATACGATAGAAGGGGGGGCGCTTGTGATGCATGACGCACAGACCAAACAGAAGATCGATTATCTGAAGAACTTCGGATTCGCTGATGAAACGGAGGTCGTGGCCCCGGGCATAAACAGCAAAATGGATGAAGTGAGGTCGGCTTATGGCCTTCTTGCTCTGAAACAGGTCGACTCCGCGATCGAGTCGCGCCGTTCGGTGGCTGTCAGATACCGTGAGGCGTTGCGCAATGTCGAGGGAATATCGTTTTTTGATGATATGCCTGGAGTGAAGCACAACTATTCATACTTCCCGATATTTGTGGATAAGGAGAAATACGGCATGACACGCGATCAGCTTTATTTTATGATGCGTGACCACAATGTCATGGGCCGGAGATATTTCTATCCTCTCATAAGCTCGTTCTCTACCTATAGGGGACTTGAAAGTGCTGATCCTCTGAAACTTCCGAATGCTGTGAAGATGGCGGATTCTGTGATCTGCCTGCCTATGCACCACGGATTGAGCGAAGAGGACATTGACAGGACCGTACAGCTTATAATTTCAAAGAATGGCTGAAATGAAACAGAAAAAACTTATGCTTCTGGGAGGTCTCAGATATCTTGTTCCTGTAATTGAGGCGGCTCATAAGGCAGGGTATTATGTGATAACCTGTGACTATCTTCCTGATAATATAGCACATAAGTATTCAGATGAATATCATAATGTCAGCATCATAGACAAGGATGCAGTCCTTGAACTCGCGGCACGTCTTCAGATTGACGGGATAATGTCTTTTGCGGTGGATCCCGGAGTTGTCACCGCGGCGTATGTGCAGGACAGACTTGGACTGCCGGGCAATCCTTATGAATCTGTCTGTGTACTTCAGAACAAGGACCGTTTCAGAAGTTTTCTGGCTGAAAACGGCTTCAATGTCCCTGAGGCATCTGCCTATTCGTCCGTTGCAGAGGCTATGGCGGACAAAGACCGTTTCCGTTTTCCTGTCATTGTCAAACCAGTCGACTCTGCCGGCAGCAAAGGCGTGACACGTGTGGATTCGTCTGATGCGCTTGAAAATGCGTTGATATGTGCCTTTGGATGTTCATTCAAAGGCAGAATAATAATAGAGGAGTTCATCGAGAGCAACGGATGCTCCTCGGACAGCGACTGCTTCTCTGTGGACGGAAAATTGAAATTCATTTCATTTTCCGCACAGAGATTCGATCCGTCCGCTTCAAATCCGTATACGCCTTCGGCATACAGCTGGCCCTCGACTATGACACGCTCTCAGGAGGCTGAATTGTCCTCTGAGCTTCAGCGTCTTCTTACTCTTTTGGGTATGCGCACTTCCATATATAATGTGGAGACACGTGTAGGACGTGACGGTAGACCATATATAATGGAGGTGTCTCCGCGCGGAGGCGGCAACCGCCTTTCTGAGATGCTCCGGTTTTCAACAGGTGCCGATCTGATAATGAATGCCGTGAAGGCTGCGGTAGGCGACAGTACGGATGAAATGTCATACGGGCATTATGACGGGCATTGGGCGGAAGTCATTCTGCATTCTGACCGGTCCGGAGTATTCAGGTCCGTCGATATCTCCGAATGTATGTCCGGCAATGTGGTTGAGGTGGATCTGTGGGTTGATAAAGGAGACCGCATAGAATCATTCAAAGGTGCCAACAATGCTTTCGGTACGATTGTGCTGAAATTCGATTCGGATGAGGAGTTGAATTCAAGGCTTTCTGCCGTTGACGAATGGCTGACAATTAATCTGGACTGATATGAAGATAGCCATTCTTGGAGCGAGCAGACCCCATCTGCCGTTATATCTCAAAGCGAGAGAAATGGGACTTGAGACATATTGCATCGCCTGGGCGGAAGGTGCTTTCTGCAAAGACTATGCAGACCATTTCTGCGATATATCGATTGTTGACAAAGACAGGATTGCTGAGTTGTGCATAAGTGAAAATATAGACGGAATCATATCCAATGCTTTGGAGCCGGCTGTCCCTATAATGGCTTATGTGGCAGAGAAGTGCGGCTATAACGGCATTTCATACGAGGCTGCGCGGAGGGCTGTGAACAAGAAACTTATGCGTATGCGCATAAAAAGTACAGGAGCCTGCCCCCAGCCGGCGTTCCATTTGATGAGGGACAGTTCCGAGATTCCGGAGCTGTTTCCGGCGATAGTCAAGCCGGTAGACTCGTCCTGCAGCAACGGGGTGACAAAGGTTTCGTGCGCAGCGGATATGAAAGACGCCGTGGAAAGGGCGTTGCAGGCGTCTTCGGACAAGGAAATACTTATAGAACAATATATTGAAGGACGTGAAGTCTCCGTGGAGTCTATCTCTTTCCGTGGCAGGCACCATATTCTTGCTATAACTGACAAAGAGACTACCGGAGCTCCGTATTTTGTGGAAACAGCCCATCATCAGCCGTCGTGCCTCCCTGCCGGGATTCAGGACAAGATAAGGGAATATACCGTGAGTATGCTTTCTGCGCTTGAGATCGACAACGGGGCTTCGCATGCCGAGTTCAAGATAGATGCGGACGGGAATGTATATTTCATTGAGGTCGGCGCCAGAGGAGGAGGGGATTTCATTTCATACGAACTGGTAAGGCTGAGTACTGGATATGATTTTGTGAAAGGAATGATTGAAGTGGCTTTGGGGCATTTTTCCGAGCCGCGGTTGAATACGGGAATGTATTCAGGTGTTTATTTCCTTAGTCAGGAGACATCATATATAAAGGATTTCATAGCCTCGAATGCTGATAGGGACTGGGTTGTGGACTACTGTATCCAGGAAGGCGAACTGAAGCCTCTGCGGAAATCCCAGGACAGATCCGGCTATATTATATATCAGGCTGACCATAAAATTATTGCAGACAAAAATGAATATGAAAAATAAGAGAGTTGTTGTATTCGGTGCGACCGGTACTCTGGGGGCACCTGTGGCTTTGCATTTGAAAAATGCCGGGTATGATGTGACCGCTGTCGGGCATCGTCCCGATGATAACGGTTTTTTTGCCGGATATGGTATAGATTATTTTTCTGCAGATGTCTCCAGGGCGGAGGATTTTGACGCGCTTCCTTCGGAGGAGGTGTTCGCGGTGCTTGATTTTGCAGGTGCGCTGCCTGCTTCTATGGAAGGATACAATGCCGGTGTCTATGTGTCTTCAATAGTGCAGGGGACTCTTAATGTGCTGGATTATGCAGTCAAGGTCAAAGCGGACAGATTTGTGTTCCCGCAATCGCTTTTTGACGTGAGCTATATGTTCGGCAGCAGGACGCCCATTCCGGCGGATTCTCCAAGAAAGGCACCGATGGACGGCGACCATGCCGTGTATGTGATCGCAAAGAACGCGGCTGTGGATCTGATTGAGCACTACTATGTCAAATATGGCCTGAAACGTTTTGTGCTCCGTCTGTCAAGGGTCTATCTCTATCATCCCAATCCTTATACCTTTACTGACGGCGTCAAGACGATGGTATCTGACAGATATCTTATTTATAAGGCTATGGCGGGCGAGGACATCGAGATGTGGGGCGATCCGGACAGAATACTTGAGACCTGCTGCATAAAGGATTTTCTGCAGATAGTGGAGAAGTCGCTTGTAGCTGACACGGACGGTGGCATCTACAATATCGGCAGCGGAGGAAGTACTCTTCGCGAGCGCGTACAGGGAATAGTGGAGGTCTTTTGTCCGGAAGGGAAAAGGTCAAGAATCATTGAATGTCCTGAGAAAAAGGATTCAGCACAGTTCGTGCTTGACATATCAAAGACTATGAACGAACTCGGATACAGGCCGGAGTATTCCTGGAAGGACTATCTTCTTGATTTCAGGAAAGATATGGAAGAGCAGCGTTTCGCAGAGCTATGGGGATATGAATCTGACTACTATAATGCGCAATGAGATGGAGCGGGTGCCTCTTGTTACGGTCATAACATTGACTTATAATCACGGCAGTTATATTGCTGAATGTCTGGACTCTTTAGTGAAGCAGCAGACTGATTTCCTGTTTGAAGTGATTGTGCACGATGACGCTTCGACGGACTGTACTCCGGACATAATCAGAAAATATCATAATGAGTATCCTGATATAATCAGACCTGTCCTTCAGACCGAAAATCAGTATAGCCGTGGTGTGGCTATAGGGCAGACTTTTATATACCCCCGGATAAGGAGCAGGTATGTGGCCTATTGTGAGGGAGATGACTACTGGACTGACCCGATGAAGCTGCAGAAGCAGGTGGATTTTCTTGAAAGCCATCCTGAATACTCAATGTGCTGTACCGAAGTCAACTGGCTGATACAGAAAACAGGACAGATGTCAGACCTTCATTATTACGATAAGCAGGAGCTTGAGCTGAAGGATTTTATGCTGGAGAATTATGTCTCCACATTGACTGTTCTTGCACGTACTGAATATGTGCTTGACTTCAACTTCAATGTGCTGCCTGGACTTCCGCATTTCATGATGGGTGATTATCCGTTGTGGATTTATCTTGCCGTAAAGGGCAAGGTGCGTAAATTTCCGGAAGCGACTGCCGTCTACAGGGAACTGTCCGGGTCAATGAGCCATAGCCGGGACAAATTCAAAAGAATAATGTTTGAGATTTCTGCATACGACATAAGGTATTGGTTCAACAGGAAATATGGCATTGAGAGCCCTTGGCGTATCTGGAAAAGGGAGCGCAGGGCACTCCGTCATCTTAGCAGATCGCTTTGTCCTACAAGGACTGAATCCAGGAAATTGTATTGCAAGGCTCTGTGGTATTGTTTCAAGAAAAGGGTTTTACATAAATATTGATATGAAAGGTGTTTATATGTTTTTTGCTGACGGTTTCGAGGAAACCGAGGCTTTGACTACGGTAGATATGCTGCGCAGAGGGGGCGTGGACGTAAGGATGGTGTCCATAACGGATTCCGGTTCGGCGATGAGTTCACATAAGATTCATATTATGACAGATATGAATTTCAGCGAATTTATGGCTTCTGTACAGCTTGACGGTACTACGGACAAGGATTTTATGATTTTTCCGGGAGGAATGCCGGGCTCGGCCAATCTTGCCGGCAAGAAGGAACTTATGGAGCTGATGCTCAAACATTATGCGGAAGGTGGAAGCGTGGCGGCAATATGTGCCGCTCCGAGCGTTGTCCTGAGTCTTCTGCCTGGAATTGACGGCAAGACTATGACCTGCTATGACGGCTTTGAACAGGCTTTGACCGACAAAGGTGTAAACCACACCAGAGACGGAGTCGCAAAGGACGGACGCATAATCACCGGACGCGGTGCCGGCCATACGGTTGCTTTCGGACTTGAAATCCTGGCGCATATCAAAGACCGCGCAACAGCTGATACTGTCGCGCGCAGCATAATGCTTTAGAACTGCTGCATTTTATACGAAGACACCGGCTCTGCTCATCAGGGCCGGTGTCTTTGTTGAGATAAGAGGATTCGAACCTCTACAGACAGAACCAAAATCTGTAGTGCTACCGTTACACCATATCTCAGTACCGGCGGCAAAGATACCACATATTTTGCTTATCTGCAAAAAATCATTTTCCGTCCGCCTTGTGCTTTCGGAATCAGAACAGGCCATATATCATATTCCATACGAGGAATCTGGCGAATTTGCCTATGAGCAGCAGAATCATCGTCCATACCGGCCTTGTCTTGTAGAATCCCAATGCTATCGCCACGATGTCACCGATTATAGGTATCCAGCAGATCAGCGCAAGCCATACTCCATATCTGTCGATGTACCTTTTCTGCTTTTCCAGAGTTTCGGGCTTTACCTTGAGCCATTTCTCAATCCATTCCCATCTTCCGGCCCATCCTATCCAATATGTAAGGACGCTTCCGAGCCAATTGCCCAAAGTGCCCACAAGCAGACATCCGGCCGGATCCTTGGTCGCGGCCAATATTGCAAGATACAATACGTCCGAACTGAACGGCAGGACCGTAGCGGCGAGAAATGTCCCGATGAACAGTCCCCAGAGACCGAGATTTTCAAGCCCGAACATCACTATCCGCGTTTCTTTCTGAAAAACTCCGAGACCAGTCCTCCGCATTCCTCCGCAAGCACTCCTGCGGAAATTTCCGTCTTGGGATGCAGAAGAGAAGGGGAGAACAGTGAAAACCCTCTCTTGGGATCAGCCGCTCCATACACAATCCTGCCTATCTGCGACCAGGCAAGAGCACCGGCACACATCGGACAAGGCTCCACTGTGACATACAGTGTGCACTCATTGAGATATTTGCCTCCCATCGCCTCCGTGGCCGCTGTGATGGCGATCATTTCTGCATGCGCCGTAGGGTCATTCAGCCTTTCGGTCATATTATGGCCCTTCCCTATAATTCTGCCGCGGCAGACGACTACAGCTCCGATTGGAACCTCATCCTCTTCCGCGGCATAATGCGCCTCTTTCAGCGCTTCTCTCATATATTTCTCATCCATAAGACTATTCCCACTCGATTGTTGCAGGCGGTTTTGAGCTTATGTCATAGACAACGCGGTTGACTCCGCGCACCTTGTTTATGATGTCATTGCTTACTTTTGCCATAAAGTCATACGGGAGATGTACCCAGTCTGCAGTCATACCGTCAGTGGAAATCACCGCGCGGAGAGCTACCGTATTCTCGTAGGTCCTTTCGTCGCCCATTACACCGACGCTCTGCACAGGAAGCAGGATCACTCCGGCCTGCCAGATAGCCTCGTACAAAGTCGCGGCCTCACGTGTAGGGTCTGAAGCGGAACGTACCGAAGCGGCGTCCTTGCCTGCAAGTGCCTTGATTGCTTCAATGTTGCCTTCAAGCCTGTATGATTTGAGGGCTTTGATGAAAATGTCATCAGCCTCGCGCAAAACTGCCAGCTTCTCTTTTGTGATGTCTCCCAGAATTCTGATTCCAAGTGACGGACCAGGGAACGGATGCCTGTTGAGCAGTTCATCCTTGATGCCGAGTGCACGTCCTACGCGGCGCACCTCATCCTTGAAAAGCGATCTCAGAGGCTCCACGACCTTCATATTCATCTCTTTGGGCAGACCTCCCACATTGTGGTGTGATTTGATTGTGGAAGAAGGTCCATTGACGGATGCTGACTCTATCACATCCGGATAGATTGTACCCTGCCCGAGCCATTTGGCGTTTTCTATTGTCTTTGCATATTTGTCGAAAGTCTCCACGAAGAGTCTTCCTATGATTTTTCTTTTTTTCTCAGGATCTGTCACTCCGGCCAGTTCTGTGAGGAACTCTTCAGATGCGTCTGCTCCTATGACGTTGAGGCCCATATCCTTATAGGAATCAAGCACGTCTTCGAACTCATTTTTCCTGAGAAGTCCGTTGTTGACGAAGATACATGTCAGGTTGTGTCCGACGGCCCTGTTCAGAAGGACACCGGCTACGGTTGAATCCACTCCTCCGCTGAGTCCGAGGATCACCTTGTCGTCACCGAGTTTTGCCTTCAGTTCCGATATTGTGGAGTCCACAAATGAATCAGGAGTCCAGTCCCCTTTGCATCCGCATATCCCGAGTGCAAAATTGGATAGCATCTTTGTGCCCTCGTCGGTATGATATACTTCCGGATGGAACTGTACGGCGTATGTCTCTTCTCCTTTGATATGGTATGCCGCGTTGACTACATCTTCTGTAGAAGCGATTACCTCTCCTCCTTCAGGAAGCCTGGCGATAGTGTCGCCATGTGACATCCATACCTGTGTCTTTGCCTGGATTCCTTCAAGCAGCGGCGACTGGTTTGTCACATTCAGGATGGCGCGGCCATATTCCCTTGCGATTGAAGCGTTTACCTCTCCTCCGTATTTGTGGGCGAGATATTGCGAGCCGTAGCATATTCCCAGAAGAGGGAACCTGCCTTTGATTCCGCTCAGATCAATCTGGGGAGCTTTCTCGTCCCGTACGGAAAAAGGGCTTCCGCTGAGGATTATGCCTTTGACTGTGGAGTCGAGCTCCGGAACTTTGTTGTAAGGATAGATTTCGCAGTAGACGTTAAGCTCCCTTAACCGTCTTCCGATGAGCTGGGTGACCTGCGAACCGAAATCAAGGATAATGATTTTTTCTGTCATATCTGAAAGTTTGCGCAAAGGTAGTAAAAAATAAATGTTATTTTTGCACCGGTTTTAATATTATGGTTTGATTATGTGTGTGAAAAAATATTTTCTGATTCTGGCCATTGCCGTACTGGCGATGTCTTTGGCCGGGTGTGGTGATTTTATGTCAGGTGGAGGCGGTTTCGGCAACGGAGGGTCGTCACAGGATGATTCTATGATCTATGGCGTATGGAGAGCGGATTCTTACCATTCGGGGGATAATGTCAATAATGACATAGATATGCTCTATGTGTTCGCGGAAGCCGGCATCGGACTGTTTACTGTCGGAAGCTACCTTGAAGACGGGATATACGATGAGAGCGGAACAGTGAACTACAGGTACAGCAAGGAATCTTCAACTCTTGCCTGGAAATATGTCTCGGATAATGGACGGTGGGAATACCAGAAACTTGAAATGGATGACAGCGGTGACAGGTTCCTGCTCTATTCTTTGGACAGCGGCAGTGACTATTGGGTTTTTGTAAGGGTCAAGGACAGCAAAAATATCTGAGAAAACAAGGTTTTAATCAGATAATTGTTATTTTTGCACCTCATTTTTTGAAACGCCTCCCTGCGAGGGTTTTAGTATAATATATAAGGTATATGCAGGACATTAGGAATATCGCGATTATCGCGCACGTCGATCACGGCAAGACCACCCTCGTGGACAGGATGATCTATCAGGCCCGTCAGGCAAGAGAGCAGGAAAAATTAGGAGAACTTATCCTTGACAATAACGACCTCGAAAGGGAAAGAGGTATAACCATTCTGGCAAAGAATGTTTCAGTTCCATATAAAGGAGTCAAAATCAATATTATCGATACTCCGGGCCATAGCGATTTCGGTGGAGAGGTGGAAAGGGTGCTTAATATGGCCGACGGTGTGCTTCTTCTTGCCGATGCCTTTGAAGGATGTATGCCGCAGACGCGTTTCGTGCTGCAGAAGGCTATCGAAATGGGCAAGAAGCCAATCGTGGTAATCAACAAGGTTGACAAGCAGAACTGCCGTCCGGAGGAGGTGCAGGAGCAGGTTTTCGATCTGATGTTCTCTCTGAATGCTACAGAGGACCAGCTGGATTTCCGTACTGTCTATGGAAGTGCAAAGCAGGGCTGGATGTCATACGACTGGAAGAAGCCGACCAGTGACATCACTCCTCTTCTTGATACGATTCTGGAGGTGATACCGGCTCCGAAGGAGAATCCGGGTACTCCTCAGATGCTGATATCTTCACTTGAGTATTCACCTTACGTCGGACGTGTGGCGATCGGCCGTGTGACAAGGGGAGAGCTGAATGCCGGTATGAGTATCAGCCTTTGCAAAAGGTATGATATGGTACAGAAGCAGAGGATCAAGGAACTTATGATATTTGACGGTCTCGGAAAGACGAAGGTGGACAAGGTGCAGTGCGGTGACATCTGTGCTGTTGTCGGTCTTGAAGGGTTTGAGATCGGAGATACTGTCGCTGATTTCGAGAATCCTGAAGCATTGCCTCCTATAGCTGTGGACGAGCCTACGATGAGTATGCTGTTTACGATCAATAATTCTCCTTTCTTCGGAAAGGAAGGAAAGTTTGTCACTTCACGTCATCTTAAGGAGCGTCTTGAGAAAGAGCTTGAAAAGAATCTTGCACTGAGGGTGAAACCTGGAGTGAATGCTGATTCATTCGTGGTGTACGGCCGTGGTGTGCTCCATCTTTCTGTCCTTATCGAGACGATGCGCAGGGAAGGGTTCGAACTTCAGGTAGGACAGCCTAAGGTATTGGACAAGACCATCAACGGGGAGCGTTGTGAACCTATCGAGAACCTTACTATTGAAGTTCCTGAAGAATTTGTCGGCAAGGCTATCGAGATATCGACACGCCGTAAGGCTGCACTCATCCACATGGAAAGCAGGGGAGACAGGACTCATCTGGATTTTGACATTCCTGCAAGGGGACTTATGGGACTCAGGAGCAATCTGCTTACTGCGACACAGGGTGAAGCGGTTGTCGCACACCGTTTCAAAGGATATGAACCATATAAGGGAGATATAGAGCGCAGGACAAACGGTTCGCTCGTTTCGCTTGAGACAGGAGTGGCTGTGGCATATTCGATGGACAAGCTTCAGGACAGGGGACGTTTCTTTGTCAATCCAGGCGAGGACATCTATGCAGGACAGGTCGTAGGTGAGCATACACGTGAAAGAGACCTTAACATAAATATATGCAAGACCAAGAAACTGACCAATATGCGTGCGTCAGGAAGCGATGACAAAGTTATGCTTCCTCCGCCTATTGTGTTCTCTCTTGAGGAGGCTCTTGAATATATTCAGGAGGATGAGCTTGTTGAGGTGACTCCTAAGTCTATGAGAATCAGGAAGATAATTCTTGATGAAATAGAACGTAAAAGAAAAAGCAGCGATTTGGATTGATAATCAAAAAGTTTTTGTTACCTTTGCACGCTCAAATCTATTTATAGGTTATGGAGAAAGTTGATTTTGTGATACCCATAAATGGATTGACACCCGGGAGAACCAAGTTTGAATGGCGTGTCGGCAAGGAGTTCTTTGTCAGTTTTGGCAATACGGAAATTATTGATGCGGATGTCCTTGTGTCTGTGGAAGCGGAGAAGGCTACGGGTTATATAGGAGTGGATTGTGACGCTGATGGGGTGTTGACCGTCGCTTGTGACAGATGCCTTGCGGATCTGGAGATTCAGGTTTGTCCGTCTTTCAAATTGAGCCTCAAATATGAGGTCCAGTCTGATGAAGATGCGAATGATGGAGACAGGGAAGTGATATGTCTTCCGCCTGATAATACGGATTTCGATATGAGTCAGATAATATATGATTATCTGTGTCTTTCGCTGCCGATCCAGAGGTTCCATAAAGACGGGGAATGTGACTGCGAGGTCGCTGACAGGATTGGAGAGGACAATGGGACAGATGAAGCATCCGCTGAAAACAATCCGTTTGCCGCATTGAAAGGACTTTTTGACAATTAATTGATAATTAATAAATTAAAAATATAGAACAATGGCACATCCGAAACACAGAGTCTCCAAACAGAGACGTGACAAAAGAAGAACACACGACGTGGCTGTAGTTCCTACTCTCGCAACTTGCTCTAATTGCGGTGCGACTGTACTTTATCACAGGGTTTGTCCTGAGTGCGGTTACTACAGAGGTCGTCAGATTATTGAGAAGAAGGCTGAGTAAGTCTTTCTTCCTTATGCTGGCCCTGTAGTTCAACGGATAGAATGGAAGTTTCCTAAACTTTAGATAGCAGTTCGATTCTGCTCGGGGCTACGAAAGCCGTCACAGATATTCTGTGACGGCTTTTTTGTTGCTTTTATGTGAGCTGTTCGTCTTCCTGCCTATGTGTATACGCCTGTATCAGTAGAAATTCCTTTTGAATTGATGCTTGACGGCATGTGAGTTGCAATCCAGCCGTGAAAGCATTACGGTTATGAAAACCACAGCATTATCAAATTCATTCAATGGAAAATCAGGCCTCCTCCTATTTGTCGTTGTCTGTCTGTTTTCCAGTGAACCGTTGCGTTCGCAAGATCTTCCGGTTTATAGTGTTACCTGCCCTGAGGCATCAGAATTGGGAGAATATGGGGCAGTCCCGGTGAGCCATTATACCGGTATCCCGAATATTTCCATACCGCTCTATGAAATCAGGGTCGGGAAGTATACAATCCCGGTATCAGCGGACTACCACTTGGCTTCTGTGCGTCCGAATGACCCTCCTGGCACTCTCGGTCTTGGATGGACATTGATGGCAGGAGGTGTGATTTCACGCTCTGTAAGAGGCGTATATGATGAGAAGAAGGGGACTGCAGGTGTTGGAAACGGATTCTATTGGCATACTGCAGACCTTAAAAAGGTCTCTGAAGAAGGAGTACAAAGCTTTGACCAGCAGACCAAGGACTGTCTCCAAAGCGAAACCTCCGAAGGATGGTATGAACTTTCTGCGGATGAGTTCTCATTCAATTTTCTCGGCTATAGCGGTAATTTCTATATAAATGAAGATGGCGGATGGACAGTAGTGTCCGATTGCGACATCAAAGTGGAGTTTGACCCTAAAACGGGTTTCGCCGGAGTCAATGACTTGAAAGACCGTATACCAGATATAGACAAATGGCCCGACAAAAATGACAATACGATGTTTTTCAAGGAGTTCACTCTTGTGACACCTGACGGATGCAGATATGTTTTCGGAGGCTTGTGTGCGATGGACTTCTGCATTCCTTATTATTCCAGGAACACTGATGGTATGGTGGTTACATCATGGCATCTGTCAAAGATAGTGACTCCGGAAGGATATGAAGTCAATTATTCATACTTGTGTACGGGGAATAATCGTCCTGTAATGGTGGATCTGCGCTATGTGCCCAGTTACCGTTCGGTCCAAAAGGTCATTCCCGGCTCTGGAACATCCCAAGGAACATTCTCCTATAACACGGGCAGGAAAGGATTTACAGGGTTCCTCCTGTACGGATGTGATCTCCAGACCATAACTACCCCTAATGAAACAATAAGCCTTTTCTATTATGCTGACCTCAATTACGGGACGGCATATTCCAAATATGCGGGCGAGGCTTTGTACTGGACAGGAGCCGGAGCCCGACAGACCAGCTATTTTGCGGTCTGGCCAGAGCCATACGGACAGTTCCTCTATCTGATCAAGGCCAGGAGCGGATCTTCTCCCAGTAATACAAGAAATAATATTGCAGACGCGCTCCGGTGCAATGTGCTTCACCGCATAGCGATAGCCAGCAATTACAGTGACGGACATGATATGTCCATATATTTATCCCAATCCTCGCGTAGCCGTAGAAAACTCTCCGGAATAGTATGGAGGGCAGGAATCCCTCCGATAAAGAACGAGCCTGTCATGGGTGGAGGAGTATTGTATCCCAATTATGTAATACCGGAAAACGATTCAGGAGTCGATATGCCTGAGTACAAGTTTTCTTACAATCCCGGGACTTTCCCATACGGGTATGTTTTCCCTCAGACAGACCAGTGGGGATATTACAATGGCAAGACCAATTCCCCCTCTGGTAACTTTGATATAAACAAGCCGGTTGCAGAAAGTAACCTGCAGGCATCACAATATGAGACTCTCACGGAAATCCAATATCCTACAGGCGGCAGCACCGTCTTTGAATATGAGGGGAACGACTATTCCAGGAAAGTTGTGAATGTAGGACAGGATCCGGTCGAAAAGAAAGGAACAAGTGGAGGTCTGAGAATAAAAAGTATAACCAACAGGACAAGGGACGGTGAAGTTATAGGTATCACCCGGTACCGATATACCGAATCAATTGATTCCTACAGGAGCAGCGGCATAGAAAAACTTAATCCGCCATTTACTATGTCATATTCTGCCCAGGCTCCTGATCTTCCAAACAGCGCTTTAATCTTGAGTCTTGTGAGTGCAAAAGGTTTTCCTGCTTCTGTCACCAATATGAATACTCCTTATGTGGGTTATTCATCTGTGATAGAGGAGAGTCTGGATGCATCGGGCAATTCTATCGGGTATATAAAGTACAGTTTCAGCAATTTCGGAAAAGACATATATGGAATAAGCCATAATGACGAGCCGGCTTTTCACTCATATAATTGTTTAGGCTTTTCCGGAGTACCTTATACAAGCCGTTCCATTGAAAGGGGCAGGCTTCTGTCCAAGCAATATTTCACATCTGACGGCGTACTTGTACGTGAGGAGAAGACACGTTATAAAAAAGTATGCAACGACTCTCTCCTGACTGCCGACCAGAGACTTGTCAACTTTACTATGTATGATGAATATGTCACATCCAATATGGGATGGCTGACCTGGACCTATACCTACAGCTATCTTCCATACAGTACTGAAATCTATCAGTATGATGACGGTGAATATTACTCAAAGGAAGAATGTGACTATAATGACCAGAGACTCATATCTTCACGCACAGTATTGACAAGCGACAACTCTGTCAGACAGGAAACCTACAAGTACCCGGCCGACTTTCCTGAGTATATATGGATGTCCGGAGCTCATATCCTTTCCCCTCCGGTCTTGTCAAAAGTGTCCTGTGGAAGTGTTTACAGCAGTGTCCGGTATCATTATGCCGATGCCGGGACATCAGGAAAAGTATTGCCTTATGTCAACAGAATTGACCGTTCCACTTCAGAGCATCCTGCCGTATGGACAGATTACAAGGTGATATCTGTAGGCAGGTGGGGAAATCCTACGGAAATAGTGCAGGACGGCAGGCATACCATACTGATGTGGGGGTATATGGGGCAGGTATTCGAGATTAAGATAGACAATATGACAAGGAAATGCCTGGATTCCCTGGTCCAGTCGGGTATGGTTCCGTCTTCCCGGGAACTCATTTTGATGGTTGACAGAAAAGATCTGGCAAAGAATGGTGCTCTTGTGACTACATATTCGTACAACGGAAATCTTCAGGTTGTGAAAGAGACTGCACCGGACGGAGTCGAGACCTTCTATGATTATGACGTGCTCAGACGCCTGAAGGAGCAGTATTTCATAGAAAGGAAGTCACCGGGATCAAGTAAGAAAAAGACAGTGCAGACGTTTGTCTACAGGTATGATGAGACCGGTCCGCTTGCCGATGCCGAAAAACATAAATCAAAATCATTGGACCCGCCGGGAGTTCCGATACCTCCGGAGAACCCTGGACCGATCAAACCTGTGGAGCCTGTTCCTGTGTATATGCTTGAGACAGGATATTCTGTACAGGCTGTGTTGAAATGGTTCCAGAGTGGTCTCAATGATCCTGCAGACTATATGTGTGACCTTAAATGTAATGATACTGTAACTGTCAATTTCAAAATTACCGATTTTGCATTCAATAGAGGTCTTGGTGATCCGCTGCCTGAGAGAATTATGCCTTTGAGACTGAGCCTGTTGAAAGAAACGGAATTGTCAGAAGAGGTGATTGCGCATTTCCCTTTTGAGGTTAACGGTTCAACTCTTGAATGCATTGTCCGCCCGTCTCACGGAGACGGTGACAGTGTAGTCCATCGCCTTCCTCCCGGTACCTATAAACTGAAATATCAAGGAGTCATAAAGGAGCTTGCACCGCTTCCTCCCGGTGGTACCGTATCTCCGGCAACATCCGTTATACAAGCTGAAAACACCTCAATAACAGTAGTTATGGAATGTCTTCCGTTAATTGTCGATGATCCCCCTGTAAATAATCACTCAAGGAACAGCATAACATCCTTTGTCAGCAGCGACGGCAGCGATTCCACCGGAATGTATACAAAGATTTTCTACGATGATTTCGGCAGGTTCTATACGAAAAGTCTGGTTGACGCCTCTCCTTCAGGCAATACTCTCATCACATTGCAGGAGTATGACGGATGGGGACGAAAATCCCGCGAATGGCTTCCGGGCAGTGCTCCGGTGGAATCAGGATATGTGCCTCCTAAAGAAGTGAAAAATTATATATTG
Organism: Bacteroidales bacterium; assembly: GCA_009774765.1. Classification (GTDB taxonomy): domain Bacteria; phylum Bacteroidota; class Bacteroidia; order Bacteroidales; family UBA932; genus Cryptobacteroides. The sequence continues at coordinate 61,367 of VSOK01000003.1, read as the reverse complement.
TCGACCTATCCCGGAGAGTCTGCGCCGTATTCATATAATGTATATGAACCGTCGCCTCTCAGCAGGGTTGTCGCAAGCTATGGTCCCGGTGCCGCATGGCAGGACAATGGAAAGGCGGTGAGGACATCCTATCTCGTCAACAGCGATGACAATGCCGCATTGGAATGCCTGTCTGCAGCTTTGCTGTGGATCGGAGAAACCCCTGAGATAAAGTCGTCAGGACTTTTTGAAGCCGGTACGCTGTCCGTTGTGCTTACCGAGGACGAGGATGGTATGGCATCCTATACATTCACGGACCGTCTTGGCCGGTGTGTAATGACCAGGCAGGTCTCCGGTGGAGGCAACGGATATTTTGACACACACTATATCTGTGACAAAATGGACAGGCTTGTTGCCGTACTGCCTCCGGCTCTGTCTTCTCTTCTGTACAAGGGCACCCTTTCGCTCCAGGACATTGACAGGTATGCCTTTATTTACCGTTATGACAGCAGAGGACGGAACTGTGTGAAGAAGATTCCCGGAAAGGAAAATATTTCGTATGTCTTTGATTCTGCTGACCGCGTCATCTATGAGCAGGACGGGGAGTGCCGTAAGTCAGGAAAGTCGGTCTGCTATCTTTACGATATGAACGGAAGGGAATGCGTCAGACTCCTGTGCAGTAAGGATATTTCTTTCGGGGAGGAGATCGATAAGGTTGTAACTGTCAGATATACAGGATCTACTGGTAAATTTATGGGCTATGACTTCTCCTCTGGCGCATCCGTTGATGTCCGGGATTTTGAGATATTGTCTGTCAACTATTATGACATCTATTCATTTGAGGATGATTTCCGTCCATCTCTTCCTTCCTTTGATGTGACCGGCACGAACGTATATCCGATCGGGCAGAAGACCGGAAGTTTCTGCACATTGCTTGATGCCGGAGAACTGACTTCAGACGGTGTATGGTCAAGCATCAGATACGATTTTCGCGGAAGGACAGTACAGATGGGATGCTCCTGCCCTTCAGGGCAGACGGAGGCGGAACATATATCCTATGACTTTGTCGGGAATCCGATATCCAGGCGTGTAGAGCATAGGCACAACGGCGAGACCACCACTGAAGACATCTCCTATAGCTATGACAGCCAGGAGCGGCTTCTTGATGAAAAACATTCGCTTGACGGACAGGCGAGTGTATCTCTGCTGAGCAACACGTATGATGTGATAGGCCGTGTTTCCAAGACGGAAAGAGGTTGCCAGGAGAAATTTACCGAGACAAGGACATATAATGTCCGGTCGTGGATCAAGTCGCTTTCTTCCGGGCTGTTTTCAGAAACTCTTTATTATAATGAGCCAAGGGTGAGGTCTGCTATTCCGCGCTATGACGGATTTGTCTCTTCGATGGAATGGTATGGGTACGGAGACAATGCCGCAAGGGCATACGACTTTACGTACGACAAGACTGGAAGGCTCACTGATGCCCGCTATTCTCTGTTGGACACAATGTCATCTGATGAATATGGCGCGTCTTATTCCTATGATTCCCAGGGCAACCTTCTGACCATAGAACGCAGATGCAGTGATGGAATGAACCAGGGACGTGTTGACCGTCTGTCCCTGACCTATGACGGCAACCGTCTGCTGAAATCAAGCGGTGCCGGTTCCTTGTCCGGTGGCGGTTCCTCCGGTGGGGCAGTCCTTCCTGCGGAATACACTTATGACGCCGACGGCAATATGACCAGCGACCCGTACCGCGGAGTCCGTACGATTTCCTACGACATCTCTGACCATATCGCAAAATTGGATTCCGACAGTGCAGTTGTTTCGTTCGGTTACCTTGCCTCAGGTGTCAAGATGAGCCGTAAGGTGGAGACGTCCTCTGATACGGTCTTGCTGGAGTATGTCGGCAATGTCGTTATGGAGGACGGCAGGATGAAATATCTCCTTGTGGACGGCGGCTATATAGACTTCACTTCCGGAACTCCGGTGTATATGTATTATTTCAAGGACCACCTCGGGAGCAACCGTGTCGTTGCTTCACAGTCCGGCAGTGTAGAACAGGTGAACCACTATTATCCTTATGGATTGTCTTTTCCGTTGGACAGTCATACCTCATCCGGCTCAGATTCCTCTGTGTCGTCTGCCGGCGTAGATGACCAGCCGTGGAAATATTCCGGCAATGAGCTGATGTCCTTGGGCGGCCTGTCCGTCTATGACTTCAATGCCAGAACCTATGACCAGTCCCTCGGACGCTTCCTTTCAATCGACCCTCTTGCAGAAAATTATTATTCCGTCAGTCCATACGCCTTCTGTTCCAATAATCCTGTTAACTTTGTTGATCCGGATGGCAGCCGCGTGTTGCCACGGACCAATTCCGAACTTGAAATGATACGTATGACTTTACCTGAGTCAGATCGCGAATATGTCGTGTTAGGTGCCAATGGTTACATTGACCACAATGTCCTTTCCGGGCATGAAAGCAACAGCGGTAACTACAATAGCTTACTTTCATTGTCGGAAGCCAATACCACTGTTTTTGTTTTGGAGAATGACACATTTACATATAAGTCCAATGGAAACATAGAATCGAAGCCAATGAGTTATGATGGAATTGAAGATATGTTTATAGGTAATAATGACGGTGCAGGTGTCGGTCCTGTTGCTGGCGATTCAGGTTTGTTAGGCAAGACGTTGTTGCCTGATGATGCTGCGATGCAGAGGTCTCCTGATAGCAATATTTATGTGATTGTCAATTCTGGAATGTCAGATATGAGTAAGTCAGAAATGTTTGCTCATGAAGGTTATGGGCATGCCTTGGTTTATGTCTTGTCAGGTGATTATAATAAATCATCGCATCAATATGGTAAAAGCGGCATTGATTTAAATAGATATCTATTTGATATAATTAACCGCGCTATGAATGAAACGGTCAATAATAACAGATAAAAAATATGAATTTCTTTCTTACATTATGTTGTATATGCTTAGAAGTTGTACCCAAGCAACTCCAGCCATCAGATTCTTTGAAATTAGTAAAAGAATCCGTTTCGGAATATCATTGTATGACATTGCCATTTGTTGATGACGATACCATAAATATGTATAATATAGATATGGCAGAACAAAAAGGAATATTTACTTATAAATATGTCATTGAAAATGATACTGATGACTATGTTGTTATCTGGTTTGGTCAAGAAGATTTTGGTGTATATATGAATCGTCCATTGTTCCCACTTTCTATTATGACAATTGTTTACGAATATGGTTCAACATTGATTATGGATTCTGAGACTCCTTTTTCTATGCCATTTGTGACGTTTTATAAGATAGTTAAGCCTCACGGACGGTTTGCGGTGTATATTTATGATGAGGATGGTAGCTTTTCAGATGAACTTGTAGACAGATCTGTGCGTTACATATGCAGAAGAGAAACTTTTCTTGTTGATAATGATTACTTTGATGTGATGCAGAATTTGTGTTACCAGAGCGATGAAATCATATTGAATATGAAATTGTTTTTAAAACAACCTGTTTGGATAAAAGGTAAGGGATTACGCTTGCTGCATTTCCAAGATTAATGATTTGATAGTTATCGATACTTATGCTAAGATTCATAGTAAATTTGCTAAGGATGAAGCAAAGTGCGTTAAATTCAATTCTTCCGGAAAACTTAATACCCGTCGGCTTAATAAATCCGATAGTCGGTCAGAAAATATGGTGGCCTTGAAGGCTTTGGCAAACAGTACCATAGAGTATAATTTCCGAACGTCATCCGGCTATATGAACGCCAATGGGGAACATCAGGAGTTTAAAAGAGGAGGAAGTTGGGAAAACGGCATTACATTGATTCCTGGAGCAGAAAGCGACCAATCTCCGGATGACAATGTTTATATAATAACAAATTCGCTTTTGTCGCCAGAGGGACAGGCCACGAATACTGCATATGAAGCCTATGGCTATGCATATTTCTATGAGCTTAAGCAACAGGGAAAGGACGTGAATCCTTTCCATAAATATAAATTCGTTAATGGTGAGGAAGTATGGGAACCACTTACTGAATCTCTTATTACCGTATCATCATGGGTTGACACAAACATACAATTGTATGATCAGATAAAAAAGGTAGAAGAGCAGGCACGTTATAATTATAATTCCAGGTTGAGATGAAAAAGACAGTTATGACATTGATTTTAAGTGTTGCTTTCGTAACGTCCGTGCTTGGACAGGTGTGCGATACATTGGAACTGTATGGCAGTGAGGTCATAATAGAAACAGAAGGCTTCAAAAGTCCGATGCAAAAAGAAGACGATAATGGATTTAAGACTTGGCTATATGTGTATCTGAGGAAATATGAAAAGCCTCAAAAGAGATCAGCCGCATATTTGTTGGTATATTACGGTAGTCCATTGTGTTCTTATATATTTCCAGATATAAATTATCAGGTATATTTCCAAGGCACGAACCGCTATTGCGGTCAAACCGAAAAATGCTGTAGTGATGACGGGCTATATTTTAGACAGGACACATATAAGCAATATGTTAACTACAGAGTTTCTGTGATGTATTACTACGTCAGAGAAGAGGATCTTGAATTGTTTGACCGTATTCTGGATAATGTTGAAATAAGGCCTCTGAATCGCTATGAATGTCTTTGATGTTTTGAATGAAATGTTTTTCTGAAATCCCTGCCGATGGACTGCTCGGTTTTACTCCGACGACTATTCATCCTGCACATACTTCCCTGGTGCTGAAATCAGGCAACGACTGTGAAATAATCTGCTCTGAATTTCAGACCCTTGATTATTCGTACATACTGCACCGGCAATTGTCCCAGGCTTATGAATTCTTCCAAAAACATCAACCTCAATTGGATGTGGAACTGTTTCCTCAATATGCAAAAATAATATGTGATGTGTTCATTAAAAATTCCAGATATCTGGAATAACTTATAATGATTAAAGTATGGAGGGACTTTTCTCTCCATACTTTGTTTTAAAATATATAAATCTTCATTTGGAAATAATATCCGACATACAAAGCCATCAGTTTATAAAATACCATAATGATTTATACGCCTTCTGTTCCGGAAATACTGTTAACTTTGCGATTGAGCGAGAGCAGGATGAACCTGCCTATCTTGTTGAGCATTAGCAAAGAAAAGCCTGATGCTTCGGTGCATTCTGGAGGATGATATGTGCATAAAATAATGGGGGGGGTAAACTTTTTCAGGACGAGATACAAATCACAAGCAGGGGTGTATTTGTTAATGTGTTGATAATTAATGTTATATAAAGTAATGGCCTGCTTTGCCCTCGTCAAAATGTAGGGGCAAAGCAGGTCTCTGTTTTGTATGTTGTTGATAGTGTTGAGGTTACGTTAGGCGGCCCTGCTCGTGATTTTTAAGTATTGCTTATAGTTATTGGCGATATTGTCCCGGGCGGTAAAATGCCTGTAGACGCTGCTGCAGTGTAGGTTTGCAGGGACAGAGGCAAAATAAATTTTGTCTCTGCTCTCGGTTTTGACTATATTTGCAGATTGGAAGTGGGGTGATTGGATGTATATAAACGTATTTAATTGATATAAAGATGAAAAAAGTTATTGCGACTGCTGATGCACCGAAGGCGGTGGGCCCTTATTCCCAGGCAATAGAAGTTAATGGGACATTGTATGTTTCAGGTCAGATTCCTGTAGTTCCGGCTGACGGTTCAGTGCCTCAGACCATTGAGGAGCAGACAAGACAGTCTCTCAAGAATGTAGGTGCTATTCTTGCCGAAGCAGGTATGACGTATGACAATGTCGTGAAAACGACCGTCCTTCTGGATGATATCGCCAACTTCAAGGCAATGAATGAGGTCTATGCGGAGTTCTTTACCCAGGACAAACCGGCAAGAGCCTGCTATCAGGTAGCCGCCCTTCCTCTTGGTGTGAAAGTTGAGATAGAGGCGATTGCTGTAAAGTAATTGCTGTATGAACAAAAAGACTGTAATTTTTTTGACTATAGCCATAATTGTACTCCTTGCAGGAGTGGGAGTGGCTATAATGTTTTTATATTCGGATACTTCCGGAAGCAGGGACAGCTCCGGGCTTGAGTTGTCTGATAGCCGCAACGGGCTGTTTCAGGCTGTACCGTCTGATGCCGTGGCCCTGATGCGTTTTGATGACTTGAAGTCTCTGTCTTTCGTTCTTGGAGGCGCGGATTCTCCAGTCGGCTTTATGTCCTCATCAGACGGATTCGGGAAATTCATTTCAGGAGTCTACGGCAAGATTGAGGCAAAGGAAATCCATTCAATAAGGTCATCAAGGGCTCTGCTCTCGTTTCATTATGGAGGCTCGCTTATGCCTCTGCTCATAATCGATGCGGGCAGGTCTGGAGCTACGCTTTCTGAAGATGTCTATATGCTTAGGGATTTTGCCGGAGAATACGGACTTTATACTTCGAGTCTTGACTGCTCCAAGCTTGCTGAGAAGGGAACATATCTGGAAAAACGCCAGCTGCTTCTCATCTCATCTTCCGAGTCGCTTCTGAAATCTTCCGAAAGACATATATCACAATCTATTTCTGTAGTTGACCACGACGGGTTCGCATCTGCGGCTTCCGTCAGCTATGGCATAGGCCAGCTGTATATTTCCAACGCCAATATCGGCAAACTTATGTCCGAAGTCCTCAACAGCGGCTACCGAAAATATGCGGACTTTTCCCGGCGTATTTCGGACTGGATAGTCCTTTCGTTTGACCAGACTTCATTTTCAGGACTTTCGATGTCCGGCACTATGATAAGCGGCCACGGCAATGAAAAATTCCTCAATGTCTTCCGCAACACTTCCGTTGCGACGTCAAAAGTCGCTGATGTATTGCCTTCCTATACGGTGTCTGCCTTTTCTGTCCCTTTGGCTGATGTTAACGCCTATCTTGAAGCATATCTGAAGTTCGCGGACACGAAGATGGGGGAGGCTAAGTACAAGGCCGCGCAGAAGGCTCTTCAGAACAATGTCAAAATCGCTCCTGCGCAGTGGGCTGAGATTCTGGATCTCAAAGAGATAGCGCAAGCCTCGTTCTATGTGGGCGACAGGCTTGAAAACGTATTGCTGCTCAGGCCGGGAAATATCGATGTCAATACGATTTTCAGAGGTCTGGATGTCACCTCCGTGAAACAGTATGTTCCGGCGGTGCACGATTTTGTCTATTCCGGATTCGCGTCTTCGCTTTTCGGCTCACTGTTTTCTGCAGATGATGAGTCGAAGTTCACATATATGAAGGGCTGGATTATTGCCGGAAGCGAATCTGCCGTAAACGAGTATGTCAGTGGAGTCGCATTGGAGAATACTCTTGCTTCATATCTGTCCGGAGCTGACCTTTCGGGCCGTGCCGATACGCGCAATCTGCACTTCTTCGGCTATATGTCGATGACTGAGAACTCTGCGGTACTGGAGCAGGTGTTCAGAAAGGAATATGCTTCAGCACTCAAATCTTTCTTTGCAGATGCGGTATTCGCTCCCGCTGTAATGAAAATAGGCTCATCCAAAGGTGACAATACGGTCGGCTTCACTCTTGACCGCGTCTCTGAAATCAAGAGCAATGCACCTGTATACGAACGAGATACAGTAGTGGTTGTCCCGACAGGACCTTTCAAGGTGAAGAATTCCGGCACGGGAAAAATCAATTCGTTCTATCAGAGGTCCAATATGTATCTCTGTCTGGAAGATGAGAACGGAAAAGGGCTCTGGGGAGCACCGTTCAGTACGCCTATATGCGGAAATGCCGTGACAGTAGACTATTTTGCCAACGGGAAGCTACAGATTCTGTTCGCATCAGGATCAAAACTGTATCTTATAGACAGGTTGGGACGATTTGTAAGTCCTTTCCCGGTGGATCTTGGCAAGGAAATACTTATAGGCCCTGATGTCTATGACTTTTCCGGTGCGAGAAAATACAATGTGATGGTGCTTCACAAGGACAATACTATCGATATGTACAATCTTCAGGGACGTAAGCCTGCTGACTGGAAAGGTATAAGACCGTCGGAGACAATCAAAGGTCTTCCGGAGGAAATAAAGGTCGGCGGAAAGACCTACTGGGCTGTCAGGACGTCGCTGCAGACTCTTATATATCCTTTCTATGGAGGTGATCCGCTGACATCGTTTGAAGGCAACAGGAAGATCAGGCCGGACAGTGCGGTTACCCCTGTCAAGGGAGGAGTTGAAGTCACGAGATATGACGGCAAGAAAGTAACAGTTGAACTTAAACCTTAAACCAAATACGAACAATTATGGAATTTCAATCTGTAAACAAACTTTACGAAGCGAGTTTCAAAGCGAATTGGGACCGTCCGGCCCTTTCAAACTATAAGGGACAGGTCCTTCATTATAGGGATGTGGCAAGAAGAATTGCCAAGATGCACATTATGTATGAAAATTGCGGACTTGTAAAAGGTGACAAGATTGCAATATGTGCACGCAACCAGGCCAACTGGGGTGTAGCGTTTATTTCTGCGATTACATACGGTGCAGTGCCGGTTCCCATCCTTCACGAATTCAAAGCAGGAAATGTCCACCACCTGGTGAACCATTCTGAAGCAAAGATACTTTTTGTTGATGATGTCGTATGGGAAGGGCTTACCGAATCGGAGATGCCTAACCTTCAGGCTGTAATCCAGATAAACAATTTCTCTTTCCTTTATTCGAGGACAGATGAGATAACTTCTGTAAGGGAGCATCTCAATGAGCTTTTCGGAAAGAAATATCCGATGAACTTCCTGCCTGAGAATCTGGATTATTATGAGGATTCGGCTGATGAACTCGCGCTCATCAACTATACTTCAGGAACTTCAGGCTTTTCAAAGGGAGTGATGATTCCTTACAGGGCACTGTATTCCAACATAGTGTTTGCAAAACAGGTGCTTCCTATGATTGGCAATGAGTCCGATGTCGTGGCGATGCTGCCTTCTGCCCACATGTACGGTATGATGTTCGAACTTCTGTTTGAGATGACAGTGGGTTCACACGTGCATTTCCTTACAAGGGTTCCGAGTCCAAAGATCATTATGCAGGCTCTTGCCGAAATCAAGCCTCATATCGTCATCGCTGTTCCTCTTATCATAGAGAAAGTCTATAAAAACAAGCTCAAGCCTATACTTGACAAAGGCGGCATCAGATTCCTTATGAATATTCCGGGCCTTGACCAGGTTGTCATGAAGAAGATAAGGACGGAGCTTATTGAAGCTTTCGGAGGAAAGTTTGAAGAGGTCATAATCGGAGGTGCCGCATTCAACAAGGAGGTTGAAGCGTTCTTCAAAAGGATAAACTTCCCGTTCACTGTCGGTTACGGTATGACGGAGTGCGCACCGATCATAGCATACGATGACTGGAAGACCAACAAGCTTCTTTCCTGTGGAAAGGCGGCTCCGAATATGGAGATAAAGATTGACTCTGATGATCCGTATACCATCCCGGGAGAAGTCCTTGTCAAAGGAGCCAATGTATTTCTCGGATACTACAAGAACGAAGAGGCTACCGAAGCATCGTTCACTGCGGACGGATGGTTCCGTACAGGCGATATGGGAATAATGGATTCCGAGGGATATCTTTTCCTCAGGGGACGTTCCAAATGTATGATACTCGGCCCTTCAGGACAGAATATATATCCGGAGGAGATCGAGTGCGTCCTGAACAATATGAAATATGTTGTGGATTCTCTTGTCATAGAGGACGACGGGGGACTGACGGCTCTGATATATCCTGATTTCCACCAGGGTGAGGTTGACGGATTCAGCCGTGAGGCTTTGGAAAAAGCTCTCAACGAAGCTATGGTGGAGACGAACAAGGAACTTCCGAACTATGCAAGGATCAAGAAGATCGAGATTCTTCCGGAAGATTTTGAGCGTACTCCAAAGAGAAGCATCAAAAGGTATCTTTATCAGAGAAATTAATTCGGTATGGAGAAATTTGACAGCAGTTATATGCAGATGGCGGCTATATGGGCGCAAAACTCATATTGCAGAAGACGTCAGGTCGGGGCACTGCTCGTGAAGGACAGGATGATCATATCTGACGGATATAACGGCACTCCTGCAGGCTTTGAGAACATTTGCGAGGACGAGAGCGGGGCGACAAAGCCGTATGTACTTCACGCAGAGGCGAATGCTATCACCAAAGTCGCACAGTCGGGCAACAGCAGCAGGAATGCCACATTGTATGTAACTGCTGCCCCTTGTATTGAATGCGCTAAATTGATTATCCAGTCCGGAATCAGCCGTGTCGTCTACCGTGACGAATACAGGCTTACGGACGGGGTTGACCTCCTTGTCAAGGCGGGAGTTGTCGTAGAAAAGGTTGATTGAAGATGAAAAAAGGAAATACCGCCCTCTATGCAGCCCTTCTGGGCATTGTTATCGGTGCTCTTCTTTCCGGCATTGTGTTCAGAATCACAGACACGAAAAAATTTGACGGGAACTATGAGCGTTGGCGTAAACTGAATCTGATTCTTCAGGAAGTGGAGAAGAATTATGTCGACACTATAGATATGAAGGGTATGACGGATGCTGCTGTAGAAGCCGCGCTTCAGAAGCTGGATCCTCATTCTGTGTATCTGCCTCCTGTGGATCTGGAGATTTCAGAGACTGAGCTTGCCGGTAATTTTGAGGGAATCGGTATCCAGTTCAATGTACCCAATGATACGGCCATAGTGCTCAGTGTCATTCCTGGAGGCCCGTCAGAAAAGGCCGGGCTGATGCAGGGAGACAGGATCATCAGAGTAGATACCAAAGATATAGCCGGGGTTAAGACGCCTCAGGACAGTATGGTAAGGCTTATGAAGGGGCCTTCAGGAAGCAAGGTGAAGATAACGGTATCGCGCTCAGGTGCTGTGATACCGTTTGATATCACCAGAGGAAAAATTCCTGTAAACAGTGTCGATGCCGCATTTATGGTCAATGACACTACAGGATATATACGTCTGTCAAAATTTTCGAGGACAACCTACAGCGAATTCAGCAAGGCCAGTGCGGAGCTTCTTTCGCAAGGTATGACAAGAATGCTTTTTGACCTTCGTGACAACAGCGGAGGATATCTTGACCAGGCACTTCTGCTCGGCAATGAATTTCTACCGAAAGGGGCGATGATTGTTTATATGGAAGGACTGCACCGTGACAGGCAGGAGTTCAAGGCAGATGGCCGGGGTACTCTTCAGGATGTGGAGCTTTCGGTCCTGATAGGCGAGTCTTCCGCATCTTCAAGTGAAATATTTGCCGGAGCGGTACAGGACAATGACAGGGGAGTGATTGTCGGAAGACGTTCTTTCGGCAAGGGACTGGTCCAGGAACCGCTTAATTTTACGGACGGATCAGGGATAAGGCTTACTGTTGCAAGATTCTATACCCCTTCGGGACGCTGTATACAGAAACCGTATTCTCCAGACTATGCCTATGACATATATGAGCGTTATGCGCACGGTGAGATGACGGAGGCGGACAGCATAAAGATAGACCGCAGTATAGAGTATTTCACCGTAGGAGGAAGGACTGTATACGGAGGCGGAGGAATCGTGCCTGATATATTTGTCCCTATTGATACTACAAAGGCTACATCTTTCTATATCAAATGCAACAAGAAGGCGATGCAGATGCGTTTCGCTTCATTAATGTTTGACCGCTACAGGGCAAAATTGTCTGCCATTGAGAATTTTGACGAACTTTCATCATATCTTGAAAGTCTTGATCTGGGCCGCAGGTTCGTCGATTTTGCCGCTGCGGAAGGTATTGTGGCAAAGAAAGGCGAATGGGAACTGTCCGAGGCTTATATGATGCCTCAGCTCAAGGCTCTCGTCGGACGGTACTCCAAACTTGATGATGAAGCGTTCTACCGTTTCTACATAGACATCGACGAGACGATCAAGGTTGCACTGGAAAATCCCGGTACAGTGGCAGTCAGATAATGACCGGGGTATTCGCGCCAATGATTATTGCGCTATGAACCTGTAGACTATTTCTCCCTGCTGACGCGATGGGGCTGTTGCTGATTTTGAGAATTTGGACAGTCTTGCCGCACGTATGGCGAAATCCCTGAGACATTGGTCTGAAGCGGACAGGGAGTCATAGATTTTTGCATTGATCACATTGCCCTGAGGGTCTACGGTAATCAATACCGTGACATCTCCGCCTCCCATACATCTGTATGCTGGTATTTTGAGATGGCTTGCCTTGCGCCCGTCAAGAGTATATGATACTACGGAAGGTCCTTTATATTCCTTCTGTGAACTTTTGTCTGACTTTTGTCCGGAGATTTCAACCGTTTCGTCCCGTGCGTCTTCATAAAGTGCCTGTCTGGGACCGTCTGCAAGTTCCTTTGCAAGCCTTTCCGCATCTTTGTACAGCTGTTCGGCATCCGTGCCCCTGTCATCCTTCATTTTCGGGGAAGAGGCGTCTACGGCAATATTGCGTATATTCGCATCAGAGACCGCGCTGGCTGTCCGCAGCATTTCATCGATGCGTCTGCTCACATTTTCTCTGAACTCCTCTTCTTTGGCCAGTCTTTCTGTCTCTTCCTGCTTTGAAAAGTCCAGTACAAATGAATTTTCCTTGCTGACCACAGCTCCTATCTGAATGGCAAGCAACACAATAATCACCGTGAGATGGAAAATCACGGTGATATATAAGCCTGCTTTGTCTTCAGACTTCAGTCGCTTGTACAGATGTTTTATATTCACTTGCCTTCTATACAGTTCAGGGATTTTTCTATTGTCGCAGTCAGAATATCAATGGCTACCTGGTTGTGTCCTCCCTGAGGGATGATGACATCGGCATATCTTTTGCTCGGTTCGATGAACTGTAGGTACATCGGCTTGACCGTCTTGCTGTATCTCTCGATTACAGTCTCGACGGTCTTGCCTCTTTCTATTATGTCCCTTGCCATCACGCGCATAAGCCTGTCGTCATCATCGGCATCAACAAACAGTTTGATGTCCATCTGATCGCGCAGCTCGGCGCAGGTGAAGATAAGTATGCCCTCAATAATTATGACTTCTGCAGGATTTACCGTAATTGTTTCAGTCTTGGAACGGGAACAGGTGATATATGAGTAGACCGGCTGCTCTATGCTTCTGCCTTCCTTCAGCATCTTGATCTGCTCATTCAGCAGATTGAAGTCGATGGAGTCCGGATGGTCAAAATTCATATATCTTTTTTCCTCGGCAGTAAGGTGGCTTGAGTCTTTGTAGTATGAATCCTGGGGGATTACAACGACTCTTTCCTTAAGCTGTTTTGTGATGGCCTGAACGACTGTCGTCTTGCCCGATCCTGAACCTCCGGCTATTCCGATAATCAACATAGGTCGTCTTGTTAAGGATTAATATTCTGCATTCTTAGGTGTACGCGGGAACGGAATCACATCCCTGATATTGCTCATTCCTGTTACAAACAGCAGGAGACGCTCAAATCCGAGACCGAAGCCGCTGTGAGGAGCGGAACCGAAACGGCGGGTGTCAAGATACCATTCCAGAGACTCTCTTCCCATACCGATTTCCGCGATGCGTGCTTCAAGTTTCTCAAGTGATGATTCTCTTTCTGAACCTCCGATGATTTCTCCGATCTTAGGGAAAAGCACGTCCATACCTCTCACGGTCTTTCCGTCGGCGTTCTGTTTCATATAGAATGCCTTTATTTCCTTAGGGTAGTCCGTCATAATTACAGGTTTGCCGAAATGTCTTTCCACCAGATATCTCTCGTGCTCGCTCTGCAGGTCGACTCCCCAGCTTACAGGGAACTCGAACTTTTCTCCTGACTCTTCAAGAATTCTGATACCTTCCGTGTAGGTAAGCCTTACGAAATCTGTCTTTATGACGCTCTGGAGTCTTTCGATAAGCTCTTTGTCAAACATGTCATTGAGGAACTTTATGTCATCATAACAGTTGTCAAGGGCATATTTCACAAGGGATTTGATGAAATCCTCAGCCAGATTCATATTGTCCTCTATTTCGTAGAATGCCATTTCAGGCTCTATCATCCAGAACTCGGCAAGGTGTCTCGGAGTATTTGAGTTTTCAGCACGGAATGTCGGACCGAATGTGTAAATCTCACCGAGAGCCATTGCTCCAAGTTCGCCTTCAAGCTGTCCGCTCACGGTGAGGCTTGTCTGCTTTCCGAAGAAATCCTGGCTGTAGTCGATACTTCCGTCCTCTTTGAGCGGAGGATTTTTCATATCAAGTGTAGTGACCTGGAACATCTCTCCGGCACCCTCACAGTCCGATGCTGTGATAAGAGGTGTATGAAGATAGACGAATCCTTTGTCGTTGAAATATTTATGTATGGCAAAAGCCATTGCGTGCCTGATTCTCAGCACGGCTCCGAAAGTGTTTGTCCTTGGTCTGAGGTGCGCGATGCTTCTGAGGAATTCCATTGTATGGCCTTTCTTCTGGAGAGGATAGGTCTCTGGATCGGCTTCTCCGAAGATTTCTATTTCCTTGGCCTGGATTTCTACTGACTGGCCGTTTCCGAGCGATGCTACCAATGCTCCGGTTACGCCTATGCAGGCTCCGGTCGTGATTTTCTTCAGCTGCTCTTCATTGAATTTGCCGGCATCGACAACGACTTGTATATTATTTATTGTAGAACCGTCATTCAGCGCGATGAAAGATACATTTTTGTTCCCTCTTTTTGTCCTTACCCATCCTTTGGCGAGGACATCCTTCCCCGGCTCCTGCCTCAGAAGGTCCTTTACCTTGGTTCTAATCAATTTTTCCATTTTCATAAATTTTATTCAAACGTACAAATATAATTCATTTGTCTTTATTTTCTTACAATTTTGTCGTGAATGTCCGTGTTATCCATCCTTCCGGCAAATCTTTCCGCCCCTACGCCTATAGCATAGATAGGAACAGGACCTCCGGTATGGTCAAATGTCGTCCATCCGATATTGTTGTCGAAGCTGATTTCCCGTTTTTCCTGACTGTCGTATTTCCTGTCTTCCGAGAATGCTTTTTCTATGCCTTCCCATCCGATGCTCTTTCCTTTGTTCGCACCGATGGTGACTCCTCCTGTCTCGTGGTCTGCGGTGACGATAATCAGAGTCTCGTCAGGATGTCTGAGATAGAACTCGTATGCAACTTTGACCGCGTCATCAAACCTCAGTGTCGCATCGACCAGATCCTTGGCATTGTTGTCGTGTGCTGCCCAGTCTATTTCTCCGCCTTCGCACATAATGAAAAACGGATTGTCTTCGCCAAGATATTCGATTGCGGCGGAAACGACATCGCGGAGCACGTAGTCATCCTCGTCGTTACGGTCTATTTCGTAGTTTGCAGCACTCTCTTTTCTCTGGCTTGCCGGTATCAGGACAACTCCGTCTCTGTCTTCGCTTTCCTTAAGTTCCTGAAGACCGAAACATACGTCATATCCCTCTCTTTCGAGATATTCATCGATACCTTCCTTGTCATTGTCCTTTCCTTTGAACTGCAGTATTCCGCTTCCGGCAAAGAAGTCGAAGTCTGATTCAGGAATTTCACGTGCGATGTTGTAATAGTCGCCCCTGTTCTTGTTATGTCCGTAGAATGAAGCCGGTGTCGCGTGGTTGACAGGGACAGACGACATTATGCCTATGCGGTATCCCTGCTCCTTCAGTGTATATGCCATACTTTTGAGGCTGTTGCCTTCCGGGTCCACACCGAGCATATTGTTGTTGGTCTTGTGTCCTGTCGCTATTGCTGTTCCTGACGCTGACGAGCAGGTGATATTTTTGTCTGCAGAGAATGTGGTGCAGGTTCCGAGTACTGGAAACTGTGTGAAGCAGAGCTGCTCTCCTCCGAGTTTACCTGCTTTGTAGGACAGATATGATTCAGCGACGGCTGCCTGAGTCGCTCCCATTCCGTCACCTATCATTACGAATATATATTTTGCCTGCCTGTCCTGTGTGTCTTTGGAACAGCATCCGCTTGATAACGATGCTGCGGCTATCAGGGATACGGCGACAAGTGCTGATGATATTGTTTTGTTCATAATAGCTGTGGTTTTAATAAAAAGGGGTTGTACATTGTACAACCCCTTTTTTGATATAAATTATTGATTATTCTGCTGCGTTTTTACGGGCTGCATACATAATCTTCAATGCTGAGCATCTGCGCAGTTCCTGTTTCACGTCAGTAATGATACCCATCCTGACATTCTCGTCTGCCTTGATGGCAACAGTCATGAACTGCCTGTCAGCCTCACTCATAGCATCACGTTCAGCTGCGATAAAGTCACGGATTTCATCAACGGTCTTGAACGAATCGTTCAGCTGGATACGCGCATCAGTACCGTACTGGGCCTGAAGGTGTTTCACAGGAGGACCTATGTTGATATATGAAGTCAAGTCCTTTCTTTCAAGTTTGGCTATCTCTGTAGCTTCAGGAAGTTTGACTGCAACTTTATTTTCACTTTCACGCATACTGGTGGTGACCATAAAGAAGAACAGAAGCATAAACACGATATCGGAGAGGGATGAAGTCGTCAATCCCGGCATTTCCTTTTTGCTGTTATTTCCGAATTTTGACATAATTATCTCCTTTCTTTATCTTTTGTTTATATCCTTAGGTTCTGCCTCAGATATGTTCTGAGGAATGGCTTCCCTGGCGATTTTCTGTTTCTCTTCGTCGAGTTTGCTGTAGACCTTTCCATAATGTGAAAGGCAGAAATCGTCACGAAGTTCGTTGATCGCCTTTACAAGCTCGTTCTGTACGGCTATGTATGCCTGGTAGCTTGTACCGCGGTCGTTCTGGAGTGAAATGACTCCTTTTGAAACTTCAAATACTCCGAATCCTTCAATCTCCTTAGGACTTTTTTCCGGGAGGTTAGGGTCGTTTGCAGGGTTATTAAGGAATTCTTTGATTTTGTCCTTCAGCTGGCTGACATCCATCGGTTCATTGCCGGCAAGAAGCCTGTCGGCAGAGTTAATCTTCACAACGATGATGTTGCGGCGATTAACCTTCTGGTCCTCCACTTGCTGGTTTTTGTCAGGCATAGGAGGAAGACGGCGCTGCAGACCTGAATCCTGACCCATTGTAGTGGTCATCAGGAAGTAGCAAAGCAGGAGGAATGCAATATCCGCCGTTGAACTTGAATTTATTTCAGGTGTCTTTTTTGCCATAATGCTTGGTTATTTACGAAAAGCTCCCACTACAGCTCCTGCAATGATTGACAAAACGGCAAGACCGCAGGAAAGGTATGTAAGGATAAGGATCGTATCAGTGAATTTGAGAGTTACTGCACTTGGCTGTTCTCCGTTGTATCCCACGGCGTCTGCGCCCGGTGCGACAAGGTATGCGACAGCTATGATGGCAGCGAATCCTATTACTACGAGAGCTGTTTTGAGCAGTCCCTTAGGATTGTTGGTCGCTCCGACATAAATGCCGATCAGAATGATCGCTGCCAGAGCCGCGCCGACCATAGCGTACGCCCAGTAGAGCAAAGTGTCAACCGCTACAGCATCACTGGTGTTGAACCCGATTGCGAAACCGAGGACTCCAATGACAACGCTGACGATAAGCAATGCCCAAGAAATATATTTTATGACCTTTTGATACATTGTACTAATTATTTATTCTGATATTTAACCAGTGTATCCACCAATGAGATGGAAGCATCCTCCATATCGATTGTAAGACCGTCGATCTTTGAAAGGATGTAGTTGTAGAAAATCTGAAGGATAACGGCAACGATCAAACCACCGACAGTAGTGATCAAAGCGACTTTCATACCTCCTGCAACAACGTTTGGAGAAATATCACCTGCAGCCTGGATAGCGTCGAATGCCTGGATCATACCGATAACGGTTCCCAAGAATCCGAGAGAAGGTGCGATAGCGATGAAGAGGGAAATCCAGGAAAGACCGCTTTCCATCTGGCTCATCTGTACAGAACCGTAGGAAACGACTGTCTTCTCGACAACCTCGATACCCTGGTCCATACGGAGAAGACCCTGGTAGAAAATGCTTGCCACTGGTCCGCGTGTGTTGCGGCAAACCTCTTTTGCAGCCTCTACGCCGCCATTCTGAAGAGCTTCCTCAATTGCAGCAAGGAGTTTCTTTGTGTTTGTCTTTGACAATGACAGATAGAGAATCCTCTCGATGCAGAGAGCAAGACCGAGAATAAGACAGATGATAACGAGTGACATGAAGCCTGCACCACCCTCGATGAATTTTGTCTTGAGAGCCTGGTGGAAAGGAACTTCTTCAGCTGGGGCATTGAACGGGTCAACAGTCTCAGCCGCCGCTACGGTTGTCTCTGAAGCAGCCTCTGCGTCCTGAGCGGCTGCGTACTGCGCAGAAATGGCTGTGAGGCCGATAACTGCCAAAAACATGAAAAATTTTTTCATAATTGTTTTTGTGTGTTTAATTAATAATGTATTAAATTGTTTTTAAATTATTCGAATTAGAACAAGTGCCTTTGTTACACTCCCTAAATCCGGTGCAATTTAGCAATTAATTTTCACATGGCAATAATTATTTTGATATTTCACCTCTTAGGTCAAGCTCCAGATGTGTTTTGACCCAGGTGTTGTTTTCGCCCCTTCCCATAAGGTGAAACAACTTTGCGAGCGCGCTTTCTGTAGTGCTGTCATACCCGTTCAGCACGCCGGCTTCCTTTAGCGTTTTGCCGTTTGCGTAGATGTCCATATTTACGCTTCCTCCAAGGCATTGGGTCACATTCATAAGGATTTTTCCGGAATTGGCGGCTTCCTTTACTATTGAGATGAACCATTCTTTGCAAGGCGCGTTCCCTGAGCCGTATGTTTCAAGTATCACGGCTCTTGTCTGGTCTCCGAGCAGGATGTTCCTGACCACCTGCGGGGTTATTCCAGGGTGTATCTTGAGAATCGACACACGTGTGTCAAGGTCTTTGTGCAGGGTGAGCGGCCGTGACCAGTCTTCCGGCTTTCTTATGAGAGAAGTGTTGTATCTTATGCTGATGCCGGCCTCCGCGAGCGGAGGAAGGTTCTCTGACCTGAATGCCCTGAAGTTGTCTGAATTTACTTTAGTGGTCCTGTTGCCTCTCATCAGCATATTGTCGAAACAGATGCAGACTTCGGGCACGAGCGCGTGCCCTTCGCCGTCTTTTGCCGCGGCTATCTCTACCGATGATATGAGATTCTCGCGTCCGTCGGTTCTCGGAACTCCGATGGGAAGCTGGCTCCCGGTGAAAATCACCGGTTTGGTCAGTCCTTCAAGCATAAAGCTCAGGGCGGAGGCGGAATATGCCATAGTGTCCGTGCCGTGCAGGATGACAAAGCCGTCGTGTTCGTCATACCTGTCGTATATCAGCTGAGCCAGCTGCTGCCATAAGGCCGGCTCTACATCTGAAGAGTCTATTATCGGATTGAATGTATAGGTGTCGATCCGGCAGGCGAATTTCCCCAGCTCCGGTGCTTCGTCCAATATCTGGCTGAAATCAAACGGCTTCAGGGTAAGGTCTGAAGGGTCCTGTTTCATCCCTATTGTACCTCCGGTGTATATTATCAGAATGGAGGCCTTGTCTGCGGATTTGTTGTTTTTCATATCCTGAATAAGTTTTGTGCGTTCCTGTATGTGGTCTCGGCCACATTTTCGATGCTTGTGCCTTTCTGGGCCGCTATCTTCTCCGCTATCAGTGGGATATAGCTGCTTTCATTGCGCTGCCCCCTGTGTGGGACAGGCGTCAGGTACGGCGAGTCCGTCTCTGTCAGTATTCTTTCAAGCGGTATTCTTTTTATAGTCTCGGCGATTGATGCCTTCTTGTATGTCAATACGCCTCCGATGCCGACGTACCAGTCTCCGTATGCAGAGAAGCGTTCGAATGTCTCATAGCTGCCGCTGAATGCGTGGAAGACTCCGCGCAGCCCTGCTCCCTTGAATCCTTCAAGTATGTCAAAGATTATTTCAGTGGACTCCCTTGAATGTATTATGACCGGGAGGTCCATCTTTGAGGCTATCTCGAGCTGAAGCCGGAAAACCTCTTTCTGCTGTCCGATGAATTCTTTTGACCAGTAGCAGTCTATTCCTGTTTCTCCGATAGCAATGATCTTGTGGCGGCTGACTTCACCGAGCATATCCGAATATTCCTGCTCCCATCCTGCTCCCACTGATGTCGGATGAAGTCCGAGACAGGGGAATACGGTACCTTCGTGCCGTGAGGAAAGTTCAAACATCGCTTTTCTTGATGAACTGTCTATGTCAGGGAACACCATTTTGGTGACTCCTGCGTCTATTGCCCTTTCAATTGCGGCGTCGGCATCCTCCGCGAATGCCTCGTCATAAAGATGTGTATGGGTGTCTATAAAATTTGTCATTCCGGCGGTTTATATGCAACAGGACGCAAATTTACAATTTATTTTTAATCGTTGATTTTTGTTCATTGCAGTTTGATGAAGCACCTTTGCATAAGGTCTGTGGATATTATGCCGTCGCACTCCAGCAGGCACACGAGCTCTGAAGTCTGCCTGTAGCTTATACCGAGTCTCTGCGCCGTTTCTTCTATTGTGATGCCGCGCCGGTTTTTTATGGCAAGCACTATTCTCGACAGGATATCTATGGAACTGCTGTCCAGTGTCCCCGAATACATTTTTGTGAAAGTGTCTTTCCCGTATGCGTCATTTCTGTCGCTTTCTATGGCTTTCTGCAGGGAAAGGCTTTCCAGAAGTGCCTGTTCGGAAAAGATCGGCTCGGCGATTTTTTCCTTGATGAGGAGATTGCATCCTTGTGACCTGATGTCGTCCGCCCTTCCGGGAAGCGCGTATACATCCCTTGAGTAGGAGAATGCGAGCCGTGCCGTTGTCATTCCTCCTCCTTTGACTTTTGATTCGACAAGTATTGTCGCCCTGCATAGACCGGCAATTATTCTGTTCCGTCTCAGGAAATTGATCTTCAATGCTTTTGTCTGCGGAGGGTAGTCCGTGATGATGGCGCATCCTGGTGAGGAGGCAATGCGTTCCGCTTCAGAGAGATGTCTGTATGGATATATTCCGTCTATTCCGGTAGGGATGACGGCTATTGTCCGCACTCCCTTTTTCAATGCCGTCCTGTGTGCTGTTATGTCGGTGCCGATCGCAAGGCCGCTTATGACAGCCGTCTCCGGGCTTGTTCCGGGCAGGGAGGAGACGATTCTTTCGCACCATTCCCTGCCGTATGGTGAGATGTCCCGTGTCCCGATGACTGCTATGTTTGTGCATTCTGTGAAAATTTCGCGGAATGGACTTTCGCTCCTGACATACAGGCCCATAGGGTGGTCTTCACATTCTTTCAGCAGGGCAGGGAAGAAAGCGTCGTCGTTGCAGATGAACCTGATGCCTGCCGCTTCAAGCCTTTTCAGTTCTATGTGCGATTTCTCGTATTCGCTGTCGGACAGAAGGCAGATGTCTTTTGTGTATGGAAGCATCTCTTTGAGTCTCGTGGACCCGATTCTGAACACTTCCGATGCCGATCCTATGCTGTCGACCAGAGCGTGAGCGATTTTGGGCCTGTATCCGAATATCCTGTTCAGCGTGTATCTGCAAATCTTTTCATCATACATAGGCTACTTTGTGTATTGGTCGAATGCAAAAGTATGTCAATATGAAAGAAAAACCGCCTGCGGGGAACTTCCCTGCAGGCGGTTTTTCTGTTTTTTATGATATTTTCTCTTTTTGAGGAAATTTTACAATATAAGCATAGCGTCTCCGTAAGGACCGAACTTGTAGCCTTCTTTAAGGGCCACGCCGTAGGCTTTCATAACGTTCTCATATCCTCCGAAAGCGGCAACCGACATCAGCATTGTAGAGCATGGCAGATGGAAGTTTGATACTATGGCGTCCGGAATCGCGAACCTGTACGGAGGGAAAATGAATTTGTTTGTCCATCCGTCAAATGCGATGACCTCGTCGTTTGTGGTGTAGTATGCTTCAAGACCGCGGATTACAGTCACTCCGACAGCCACGACCTTGTGTTTAGCCGCTTTTGTGCTGTTGATGATATCGGCCGCTTCGGGTGTGATGATAAGCCTTTCCGAATCCATCTTGTGTTTCGAAAGGTCTTCCACGTCTACGGACCTGAAATGTCCGATACCCATGTGCAGGGTGATGAATGCTTTGTTGATGTCTTTGAGAATCATCCTGTTGAACAGCTCCCTGCTGAAATGGAGACCGGCCGCCGGTGCGGATACGGCTCCTTCGTGGGCAGCGAAGATCGTCTGGAAATTCTCCACATCTTCCTCTGTCACCTTTTCTTTTACCCATTTTGGCACAGGAGGCTCTCCGAGGCTGAACAATGTCTCCTTGAATTCCTCGTATGGCCCGTCGTACAGGAACCTCAGGGTTCTTCCGCGGGATGTGGTGTTGTCGATGACTTCGGCTACAAGGTTCTCGTCCTCACCGAAATACAGCTTGTTTCCGATACGGATTTTTCTTGCAGGGTCCACAATGACATCCCAAAGCCTCTGCTCGCGGTTGAGTTCCCTCAAGAGGAATACCTCGATGTCGGCACCTGTCTTCTCTTTGTTGCCGTACAGGCGTGCAGGAAAAACCTTTGTGTCATTCAGTACAAAAGTATCCCCTTTGCCGAAATATTCTATTATGTCTTTGAATATCTTGTGTTCGATTTCTCCGGTGTCCTTGTGAAGGACCATAAGTTTGCAGTCATCACGCCATCTCGGCGGCTCTGATGCTACTTTGTCTTTTGTCAGGTTAAAATTAAACTGCGAAAGTTTCATAATGCAATAACTTCTTTTTGGTTTAGACAGTACATAACATTATACGGTTTTTTCTGCAATTTGTTTCACTCTGCCTGAAATTTTGTGAAAATTATACTTTTGCCTCCCTGAAAACCTCCACGATGGACGGAAATGTATTGTGCAGAAAAGGAGGCAGGCTTGATTTGGCGACCCATGCGGCCTTGGATATGTCCTCCTCTTTCTGGGGCGTCAGGTCTGTAGGGTCATTGTACAGCATATTGTACCAGTATGTGTGTTTCAGATGCCATTTGCCGTCGCGTCTGTAGCAGTGGTCTGTGATGCAGATAAGGTCCTTGAGCTCGAGAAGGTTTATTCCCGTCTCCTCCTGCACTTCCCTCAATGCCGTGGTGCTGATGTCTTCCCCGGCCTCCTGGTGCCCTTTGGGCAGGTCCCATAGTCCGTTGCGCCTTATGAGAAGAAAGTCGCCTCTTCTGTTGGATACGAGTCCTCCTCCTGCATTCACTTCTACAAATTCGGAGCAGATTCTTTTATATGCAGTCTCCGTGTCGCATGTAGGTATATATATTCTGCGCAGGCTGTCTGAAGTTTCGAACATCCCGACGAGGGTATGGAGGTCTATCCTGTCTCCTGGGCAGAACTGTACGGCATTGGGGTCGGTCAGTGCCTGCTCGTGTGGCTGACAGATAATTATACATCTCTTTTCGAAGTATATCCTGTGCATATAAATACAATTTATTTTATTATCTTTGCAAGATGCCTGCAAAGATAGGCAGAAGATATGAATTATTAACCAATAAATTTATGGAATCAATAGAGAGAACAGTGGCAAAATCACTGCTTGAAATAAAGGCCGTGATGCTTCGTCCGGACAATCCGTTCACCTGGGCTTCAGGATGGCGTTCGCCTATATATTGCGATAACAGAAGGATACTTTCATACCCGCAGCTGCGTGAACAGGTGTGCAGATGGATGGCTGACAATATCAACAGCAGGTATCCTGACGCTGATGTCATAGCCGGTGTGGCTACGGGTGCTATAGCGCACGGAATGCTGATTGCGCATTTCCTCGGAAAACCTTTCATATACGTAAGACCTAAGCCGAAGGACCACGGTACAGGTTCGCAGATTGAAGGCATCCTGGCTGAAGGGTCCAAAGTCGTTGTGGTGGAGGATCTCATCTCTACTGGAATGAGCAGCCTTGCGGCGGTTGACGCGCTCAACAAGTCGGGTGCTGAGGTTATGGGTATGGTAGCCATATTCTCATACAATTTCAATGTTTCAAGACGTGCATTCGAGAATGCAAATGTCGAACTGAACACCCTGACCAACTATGATGCCCTTGTGGAGGTCGCAAGTGAGACAGGATATATAAAGGACTCGGATATAGGACTTCTCAAGGAGTGGAGATATTCCCCTTCTACTTGGGGACAGGAGTAACGGACGGGAGTTATGAGGACTGAAATCAAAAGCAAGCACGCTGTCGTCTCGAAAGCTCCGTATATGCTTTATATGGCGTTTGTGGATATGCGGAACTTTCTGCAGTTTGTCCCGGAGGACAAAAGGCAGGGGATTACGGCTGATTATGACACTATAACCGCTGTCGTGCAGGGATTCAATATCGGGGTGAGGATATCTGAAAGGGTCCCGTATTCGAGGATTGATTTTGTCGACAATGGAGCACCGTTCAATTTTACCGTATCAATGCACTTCGACTCCACCGGGGAGCCTGACAAGACGGATTTTTCGATTGAGCTGTCGGCTGACCTGAATCTTATGATGAAGATGATGCTCGGCTCGAAACTGCAGGAAGGTCTTGACAGGATGGTGGACGGACTTGCGGCGGTCTCGGAAGGAAGGATGCCCGAGGGGATAGACCCTTCAATGTATCCGGAAGGATTCGGGAAATGAATATAGACAAATGTTTCAAAGAATATCTTGAGGAAGCGATAGGGGCTGAAAAGGCGGCTGTCGCTTTCTCGGCATTTGATGAGCCGGCTTCCGTATCAGTACGTCTGAACCCTTCCAAGCTGTCTTCTGCCACGCATTTCGGATGCGGGCTTGAGGAGGTCCCGTGGAGCCGTTACGGATTCCTGCTGGACAGGCGTCCTGTATTTACTCTTGATCCTCTGCTGCACTGCGGGGCGTACTATGTACAGGATTCATCTTCTATGTTTGTCGGAGAAATGTTCCGTAGGGTTGCAGCCGGTAGATTTTCAGGGCTTGGCCGCCCATTGAGGGTTCTTGACCTTTGTGCGGCTCCTGGAGGAAAGACGACTGACCTTGCCGCTTCTCTGCGTCTTTTATGCGATGATTCCTTCATACTTGTCTCGAACGAGGTGATGAAGGCCAGAGCGGGCGTACTTGCGGACAATGTGGCTTTGTGGGGTGACCCCAATGTTGTTGTGACGAATGCCGATCCGGCTGCCTTTGCCCGTCTTAAAGGCTATTTTGATATAATTGTAGCGGATATGCCGTGTTCGGGTGAAGGTATGTTCAGAAAGGATGAACAGGCTGTGGCGCAATGGTCGAAGGATAATGTGGACCTGTGCAGCTCGAGGCAGAGGAGGATTGTAGCGGACATCTGGCCGGCACTATGCGGTGACGGGGTGCTGATTTATTCCACCTGTACGTTCAACAGGTATGAGAACGATATGAATATCAGTTGGATTTCAGAGAATTTCGATTCCGTGCCGTTGATGACTGATCTGGATTTTCCAGGAGTCATAAAGACGGACTGCGGATACGCTCTTGTTCCCGGTTTTGTCCCTGGAGAAGGACAGTATTGTGCCGCTGTTCTCAAGAACGGGGAGACGGACGTATTGCGTATGAAGAGAAATTCATCCGTAGGGAGAAAGCAGAAGGGTGCATATAAGGGGATTGAAAATCTTTTTTCAGTTCCGGTATCTATAAGACAGGCCGGGAATCTTGAGGTTGTATGTCCTGAAGTCATTGCTGATGAGATTGATTTTGTCAGTGAAGCTGTCCGTCCTATCAGGACGGGATGCGCGGTAGGGGAGATGAAGGGAAAGGATCTGGTCCCTTCTGCCGATATGGCCTTGACCGCTATTCTTGACGGTGAGGCATTTCCTGCCGCGGAACTTGACCTTAAGACTGCGCTGGCATTCCTGCACAGGGATACTATAGTCCTGCCTGATGCCCCTAAGGGATATCTCAGGGTCTGCTATAACGGGCTGTCTCTCGGATTTGTCAAGAATCTCGGGTCAAGATGCAATAATCTTCATCCGCAGAACAGAAGAATAAGAATGAGTATACAATGAATGATATGAAAAAGATGATTTTTACGCTGCTTGCATGCTGCGCCTTCGCGGTGTCGTATGCGCAGGACGGTCAGGATATATCCGGAGCTTCCGACAAATTCGCCCAGAAGTATGATATGCTTGTTTCAAAGCTCGGGTATGCAGGGGTCGGTGTCGAGACCGTACTTGACAACTGGGAACAGGTTGATCCGGACAACCGCAAGCTGCTGCTTGCCAAATATAGCTATTACCTTACCAAATCGCAGTCCAGTGCAGTGGTGCAGAAGCCCGGAAGACGCTATCTCGGGAATGAGCCGCTTTTTGCATTGAAGGACTCCACAGGAGCCGAGATAAATTATTTTGAAGAGACGAATTATGATGATTCGCTTTTCTCCATCGCGCTGAAAAATCTCGACAAGGCGATAAGCCTGTTCCCGAAAGCCCTTGACATACGGTTTATGAAGGCGGCCGCTCTGACTGCATACGAGAAGGAGAGTCCGGATATGGCATTCGCCTGTCTGAGCGGTATAATCGATGATTACTATGCTTCAAAGGATGGATGGAAGTTCGGGGAAGAAGATGTGGATGACGAGTTCTTTGAAGGTGCTGTGCAGGAATACGGATTTGTATTCTACAATATCGCTTCCGATTCATCGTACGAGACATTCAAGGCCCTTTCCGAGAAGATGCTTGCTGTGAATCCGAATTCCACGGTCTTTCTCTCAAATATAGGCTCCTATTATCTTGTAGCTCAGAAAGACTACAAAAAGGCTCTGAAATATTACAACAAGGTATTGAAAATCAATCCTGACGACTATACTGCAATAAAGAACTGCGTACTTCTGAGCCGACGTCAGAAGAATCTTAAGCTGGAGAAGAAATACCTTCCTATGCTTGTCAGATGTACTCCTGACGAGACTGAGAGGATGTCTGCCCAGACACGGCTTGATCTTTTATAGGCTTTCCTGTTTTTCTTTCCTTTTCCTGTACAGCTGCCAGGAATTGTAGGCGTTGTGCCAGATGCTGTAGAATCCTCCTGCAATTGAAGTTACAGGGGTCATGAATGTGTATCCCATCCAGATTGCGAATACGGTGTTCTTCTGCCCGAGCGACTGTCCTGCGGTGATATGCGCCCCGTAAAGTTTTCCGATTTTCCGTCCTGTCCAGAACTGTATGACGCAGCATACCAGTGATACGGCTGCTATTCCTATCATATATATGACAGGTACTGTGCTGTGCACTATCGAGCGGGTGGTCATCAGGATCGCCAGCATGAGGCTGAATCCCCAGATGTAGAATGCCAGATTGTCGTACCTCATTATTCTGCGGTGGAGTTTCGGCATAAGGTATCTTACTATCCATGCAAGCAGACATGGGCATATCAGCAGCGGGAAGACCTTTGCCATAATCATACTGAAAGCTGTAAAGAATGTAATTCCCTCCACAGGATGGACTATCGGTACGAATGCCGGCACGAGTATGGCGGCCGTCAGGTTTATCAGGATTATATATGCCGTCAGTCCTGAAATATCGCCTCCGAGCCTGCCTGTCACGACGGCTGCCGCAGTGGCGGTCGGACATATTATGCAGAGCATCGCGCTTTCAATCAGTACGCTTCCGTGAAAGTCCGGCAGAAGTCTAAGGAGCACGGCAAGTCCGACAAATATGGATGACTGGAAAAGCAACAGTCCTCTATGCCATTTCCTCGGCCTTATATCTTTGGGGGTTATACGGCAGAATGTCAGAAAAAGCATAATGAACAGAAGCAGCGGCTGTAGTATGGTCACAGTCCTGTGCAGGTATGGCCCGGCAGGGGCGAGAACCGGTATGTTGATGTAAATCAGATATATAAGGACTCCGCTTGTCATAGACAGTGGAAGCATCCAGTCTTTTATGAATCTGATGGGGCTCATCTGTCCTGATACCTGTCGATTATTCCGCCGAATATCTTTTCTGTAACAGGATCGATGAATTTCATGAACAGTCCTGTCAGGAGGGCGGATGCGAGCGTGCCTTC
This sequence comes from Bacteroidales bacterium, assembly GCA_009774765.1. GTDB lineage: Bacteria > Bacteroidota > Bacteroidia > Bacteroidales > UBA932 > Cryptobacteroides. The sequence continues at coordinate 33,445 of VSOK01000003.1, read as the reverse complement.
CCTTATGACCACTTCAGTGCCGTTGCCGATCGGATTTCTGAATATGATATACGCAGTTATGGCTGAAATCGCCACGAGGACCACATCGAATATTATCTTGACATTTCTGAATTTATATCCGGTAACGTCTGATATGGCTGCAACTGTCATCTCTCCTGCAAGCATCCAGGCGTGTGCTCGTACTTCAATGCTGATTCCTGCTGCCGTTATCACGATGGACAGCAGCATAAGGGATGCTTTTCCTGTGTATGTAGCGGCGACAATCCAGGAAGTGCCCCATATCGCAAGGTCTGTAAGTCCTCCGAATACTACGGCGGCCAGGATCTGCATAAGGTTTTCCATCCTGAATCTTCTTCTCAGCAGGATTATCTGCAGGATTATGAAGAACAGGTGCATCAGTGCCGTGAATTCTCCAACCGTGAGCCCTCCCCACAATGACAGAACGTAAGGAAGGCATGATATCGGTGATGTTCCAAGATCGGAAATGATTGACAATGCGACTCCGATGGCGACAAGTACCAGTCCTGCGGTCGCGACTGAATATCTTATTATGATATTTTTGTATGTGTTTTTCATATCTGAAAAAAGTTAAAAGTCTGCAAAGATGCGGATTTTTCCCGAAATAAATGCGGCTTTTTGCCGGAATCGTATGAAAATGCGTACCTTTACACGCTCAGAAATTCTTCCGGACTATATGGATGTTTCGTTGTTTATAGCCAAACGGCTCAGGTTCAAAGGGAAAGTCGCAGCTCTGTGTATCACTGTCAGTTTTCTTGTGGTGATAGTGGCTGTGGCCGTTTCTTCCGGGTTCAGGAATGAAATCCGGGACGGTCTGTCTTCTTTTTCAGGTGATGTACGGCTTACTCCTGTTGATATGAACCCTGTGGGTGACAGTTCCCCTGTAGAAAGGAATCCTTCGTATCTTGCCCATATCTCATCTCTGCCAGGAGTGAAATCCATTGTTCCTGTTGTCTATAGGGCCGGAATAGTAAAACACGGTGAAAATATACACGGTGTCATACTCAAAGGTACGGAGCAGGGGGATTCTCTCGGGACTCTCGGAGTGTCGATCCCTTCCGCGCTTGCTTCTATGATGGGACTGCGTGAAGGTGATGATATGCTGACTTATTTCGTGGGAGAAAATGTCAGGGTCAGGAAGTTCAAGGTCCGGTCCGTATATGACGGCATCCTGGATGTCAAGGACAAGCTTGTGGTATATGCAGGAATTTCTGATCTGCAGAGGGTCAACGGATGGGACAGGAGCCAGGTCTCCGCTTTGGAGGTGATGCTGGAAGACAGGTACAGGACTGTATCCGGAATGAATGCGATGGCCGATGAAATAGGTTTCATCGCCTACAATGATTCATCTGATGATGAAGAGCCGGTTGTGTCATCATCCGCTGTGGAAATGTATCCGCAGCTTTTTGACTGGCTGAACCTTATTGACTTCAATGTGCTTTTCATTCTGGTCCTTATGACGATAGTGGCCGGTTTCAATATGATTTCTGGCCTGCTTATAATGCTGTTTGAGAATATTTCCACAATCGGGCTGCTGAAAGCTCTCGGAATGACTGACCGTTCAATAGCCAAAGTGTTCCTTGCAAGTTCATCCGTGATTGTTTTCAAAGGAATGGTTCTGGGCAATCTTATTGCTCTTGCTTTGTGCGCTGTGCAGTGGACGACCCGTCTGATAAGTCTGAATCCGGCCAATTATTTCGTTTCATACGTTCCTGTGCATATCGATCTGCCTATGATCCTGCTTGCCGATGCCGCGGTATATTGCATAATCATGCTTCTTCTTCTGATACCGTCGCTGTTTATCGCCAGAGTGGATCCTGTCAGGACTGTTTCGGTCAGATAGACGGTTCGCCGGATATTGTACAGAATGCTTCATAAATGTTGTGGATGTTCTGTACATAGTTGATTGTCTCAGTGCCTCTGAAACGTCCTGTCTTGACGGAGTCGTCTTCAAGAGTGATCTCGTATTTTCTCATTTCAGGGATGACCTTTACTATCTCTTCCCATCTTGTGGTGTCGAGATCTTTCGAGCCTGCGTATGCCCTGCAGTCCGATATCCTTCCCTCGCCTGCATTGTATGCAGCAAGAGTGAAGTTTATTCGTTCTTCCTCTGTGAATATGTTTTCCGGGAACGCTTTCTGAAGCCGCGCGAGATGCTGGGTTCCAGCTTTAAGGTTCTCTTCCGGATCTATGAGGTCATAGACTCCATAATATGCTGCGGTGGAGGGGAGTATCTGCATAAGCCCCGTAGCTCCGCGTGCTGAAACTGAATTGATTGAGAATTTTGATTCCTGATATACGACAGATGCCAGAAGTCTCCAGTCCCATCCTATTGACTCCGCATATTTTTTGATAAGGTTGTCGTATGGACTTACTCTTCTTGACAGAGTGCCCTGCTCAAGCCTTTTGAAAGGCTCATAGCTGCTGTAGAATCTGTTTCTGATTTCGTTGTATTCCCGCTTCTTGGTGAATGTCGCCAGCCAGATGTTCACATCCTTCAGCTCTGCAGTCCTGTCTTCCCTTAGATACCAGGCGCAGTAATGGTCCACATTGCGTGATTTGTGCATTCCGGTATTGTCCGTGGTGTCAGATATCTGCCTGACGAGGATGTCTATGGCTCCGAGCATAAGCGAATCTCTTAAGTTCTCCCCGCTGCGGGCTGCCCTGATCCTTACCGGGAGCATCTCCCTTTCGGCAAAGCGTGTAAGCATTTCATAGTTGAAACCGGCTTTCAGCCCTTTCCTGCCGTACATATCATCCCCCGTGTCGATGACACAGCGTATTATGCCTTCTCCGAAAGGTGTTGAGGAATCCGATTTCTCAAGGATTCTGCTCCGCTCGTTGACCGGAACAAGCAGAAGCAGGATTGCCGACAGGCCTGCTATCCGTATTATTGATTTTGTCCCGGGTTTCATTGCTGGCGTTGTGTCTGAAGATTGCCTGTGCCTCCGCTGTTGGCTGCGCTGCCCCCTCCGACTTTCGCATTTCTTCCCGACTGGACATAGAATGGCCAGAAAATACCTACCTTTATGGCTCTCTGTGAATGAATATAATGGTGTGCGCTGAAATAGTCGGCCTTGTCATTAGGCCATCCCATTCCGACATTTATGACTTTTATGAAAATGCAGGCCCTTTTCCACTGTATGTTGACAAACAGGTCTATGTCCGGGCAGTTTCCGTATTTTGTCTCAGTCTGGTTGTGGAAGACGCCGAGCACAGGGTTGTATGCCGGAGCATACCATTTCGTGGTGAATCTTCCGTCGGCTCCGATCTGCATCTGCATCACCTTTTTCACCACATCGAACTGGAGGTAGTATCTCAGGTTGAGCGCAAGCAGAGGAAGCGGCATTACGCTTTCGTTTGACGATATCTGCAGCAGTGCCTTGTGGTCGAGATGGAATTTCCACAGGCGGAAATTCTTCATAAGTGACGCTGTAAGCACGCTCATCGGAGTTGTATTCTGCTGCACGGTTCCGTCTGTACCGTAATATATGTTGTTGCCGAGCAGGGCATATCCGAACGAAGCCTGAAGCTGCCATCTCGGAATATCCAGTGCGGCTTCAATCTTTGTCGTGGATATTTTGCTGAAAGTATTGTCCCACTTGTAATGGTTGGACATAAAATGCTGCTGATAGTAGTCCGGCTCCTTCAGTGTAGTCTCGAAATGCGCGTTAAGTTCAAGAGGACTGTTCCTGTCCTTTCTGAACGGGAACATCCTGAATGATACATTCGCGTCCACACCGAAATCGTTTACCTCATATCCGAGGAATGTGTATCGTCCGGTGGCATCCCAGTTGAGGTATTTTTTATACTGCCCCTGGGCACCGGCGTAGAGATATACGGAATTTTCAACTGCATTCCTGCCTTTGGCCAGATAGTCAAGGCTGTTGAACCTGTAGTAGTTCAGCAGCTTGTCGCCTATTCCTACATCGAGCTTGGATACTATACCGTCCGCTTTCCACGGCTGGAGTCTCAGATATATCCTGTTCTCCAGTCTCATTACGCGCATTGAATCCGCGCTTGAAGTCGGATTTATATAGAATTTGTTGTTGTAGAAGTTCTTTCCGTTTTCATCGGTTATCTGGTCTTTATACAGTTTTGTGAATACGGAATATTCCGAACTGTGGCCGATGAATGCGGTGGTTATATTCCTGTTGACGCTGTCCCTTGCCTCCTCTTCCTTTCTGCTTTCGTCAAACAGCAGCTTTTCTATAGCCAGGCTGTCTCCGGAGGCGAAAATGCTGTCCCTGTAGACTTTTGCCCGGAGTCTTTCCTTGCGTGTCCCGTTCTTGTTTATGAAACTGAAAGGGATTCTGTATGACTGGTCGAGAAATACGGTGTTCCTTGTGATCTTGTTGCTCGCATTGGACAGGTTTACATTTATTTCCCTTGCGTCCACGGTCGTGTCCCTTATCCAGAAATTGTCCACCATACCGCCGTTTTCACTTCTCTTTACGCGGTTGAAGATATACGCGGCGTGCATAAGGTAGCGTTTGCCGAGATAGTTTGTTGATGCTGTGAATGTCCTGTTGTCCGTGCTTTCGTTCTGGAGCATTCCGTTGCTTCCGAAGCGGTGATATTCAACGGTCACATTCCATTCCGGAAGGATGTTCTGTGTCGTCAGAATCTTGATGTTGGATTCTTCCTTCTCTTTGTTGGCGAAAAGCGTCCCCCAATATGCGAGTTCCGTGTAAGGGGTCTTTGTGTTGTAGAAAGGGAGGTTCTCCGGAGTATATCCGTACATCTGGTACGGGGTGTAGAAAACCACATTCTCTTCCTCGTTGCGTTTGAAATAGTTGTAGTTCTGTGCAGCTGACCCGACTACTCCGAGATATGACGCGTTGACGTCATTCTTAAGGAACGGATAGTCATTGAAATGGTAATTGTATGTGGTGTCCAGCTGCTTCAGTTCAAGGTTGCTGAAATAGCGTTCGTGTTCCCACATAAGTATCCTTTTGTATTGCAGGGAATCCGCAACTGCGTATGTCTCCAGTATTCTTGGTGTTACTTCGATTATGCTGTCCCTTGCCGCCTTGAGGCTGTCTTTGCGGTGCATAATGCTGTCCATTCTTGCTATTTTTGCCGGGAGAGCCTTTTCAGCGTCGTATTTTTTTCTTTCTTTCCTTGTCAGAGATTTGTACCACAGGTCAAATTCTGCCTTGGCTATGTCCGTGGAGTCTTTTATGTACAGGGAGTCCAGCACCATAAGTTCGGCCGTATCAGCGGCTGCCATCAGGGAGTCACGGGTCTGTGCCCTCGTGGCGGAGTCGCGCAATTCGACATAATACCGGAATCTGACCGGGTCTGTCTCCCTCAATGAATCGGGAGCGACTATAGTGTCCCTTGCTGAAAGCGGTGGTATGGAATCCTGAATGCCGTAATCTGACGTTACGGAGTCGGTGATGAAATGTTCTGTGGTATCCTGATTCAGGAAAAGTGCGGTGGAATCCTGGCAAGGCAAAAAATATAGAGCCCTGCCGGCATCAATCCCGAACGATTGGATGGCGGCAATCCCTACAAGGATTGCAGGAACCAATATTTTTCCAGTCCATTTACTCATAAAAACCTACAAATGTAGGTAAAATCGCTGAAACATACAACGCGGATGGTCCAAAATCACTTCCGGACCATCCGCGTCTTATCGTTGTCAGCTTCCGTCTGACCGTAATGCGGCATTGTGACGTTTAGTTCACTTTCTTGAAAGTAGAGGCGAATGAGAACATGTCTGCATCAAATTTCTCATCGTCCCACCACATCTCTCCGAACGGAGGAGTGCTGTAATCCCTGATATGGATTTCAAGTCTTCCGTCGTTCCTGAGCCTCATCGCAATCGCTCCGGCTCCTGCAGTCTCGGTATCGGCACTGAATGCCCTGTTGACCTTGTCAAGTCTGAAATATGTCATCTGCTGGCGCGGTGTGTCAACCTCGGCGATAAACATATTGCTCTCATCGGCAGTATAGTTTCCGAGGATGACGGCACCGGAAGGAGTGTTCACCGGTTTTGTCCAGCTGATGGCCGAGCTTCTGAAATAATTGTTCCAGTCGCCTTCGCCTGAAGGTGTTACGGTATATGCTCCGTTGTTTCTGCTGAATGTGAGTCTGAATCCGTCGTTGTGTACAGGAAGGAGGGAAGCGTCATCTTCATATTCTTCAAACCACATTTCCAGTTCTTCAAGGTTTATCGTTTCTTCGAATTCCCAGGTTCCGGCTATGACAGCAGGGGAAAGCACTCCCTTTACCGTAATTTCCATTGTTTCGGTGTTGCCTCCGATATAGGCTCCGTCTTCAGTTATGTTTATGTTCAGCTTTGCGGCTCCTGTATAGTTGGCGTCTTTGAGGGTAAGGGTCATGGTTCCTTTGGATTCTCCGGCTTCGACAATGAAATTGCCTCCGTCGCTGCAGCTTACGAGCGATGCCCCTTCTCCTGACAGCGTGGCAGGAATGGAGAGTCTTTCAGCGGCTGTAAAGTTCTCCGTTACAGTACCTTTCAGCTCGATGGTTGCGATGTATTTGTCGAGAACATCGGCGCTCTCACACTGGAATGAGTAGATTAGTGCCTGTTGTGAACTTGGCGAAACTATCGTAGTGGACCGTGAGCCAGGTGTGTATCCTGCAGGGACTTCCTTGATGGAGATCCTGATCTCGTCGTCCGATCCGAGACTGTTGTTGGTGAGGGTGATGGCTCCGCTTGTTTCGCCGGCTTTTATTATGATGTTTTCTGATGACACGGTATATTCCGTGCCGAGCTCGGCTTTACTTGCAAATGAGAGGGGGACAGTGATGTCTGATGGGCTTTCTTTGCTGAGGACCAATGTGATATCGGTGCTTGCCTCATTGCGTACGGAATAGAGAGACCTTGCAAATTCGATTGAAGGAGTCTCGATCTGCTGGCAGGACATCGCAGAGATTATCATCAATGCGGACGCCATAATTGTTAGAAATCGTTTCATAATACGTATTGTTAAAAAATTGTGCTTCAAAGTCCAGGCTGTTTTATCGCTTCCTGATATTCTGCTCTTGCCGCTTTGACGGAATCTGTCTCTTCCTGTGTAGGCTGTACTCCACGCGGGAGAATATAGTCCGTGGTTGCGTCGTCTGTCTTTGGAGGAAGTTCATCGTATGAGCATCCGGAAGCGAAGGATGCGGCGGCAAGCAATAGTATGATCGTCTTTTTCATATCATTCGTTTTTAGCGTTCGGAGGGATTCAATATTCATATCCTGGATTCTGCCTGAAATCAGGATTGAGGTCTACATCCCCTTTATACGCCGGTGCGGTGTACATATATTTTCGTGTGGTATATTTCAGGCCGTTGTTGATGATCCACCATTCCGGTCTTCCGTTTCTCTTCAATTCGAACCACCTGTCTCCTTCCATATAAAGCTCTTTCTGCCTTTCGTCAAGTATTGCCTGGAGAAGCGGAGTCAGCGGCTGTCCGAGTGCGTCCTCTGTTATCCTGCTGTCTGTCCTCACCTGCGGAAGATTTTCTGCCGTATAGTCCTTTGCGTCTTCTATCCTGTTGCGCCTCAATTCGTTCAGCCAGTACAGTGAGCTGGCCATATCGGAATTGTGGCAATATGCCTCGGCAAGCATAAGGACTATTTCCGACATCCTTACACGGCATTCAGGTACTTTGGTGTTGAACCTTTTGCTGTCGAATGATATCCTGTACCGGACGTCCTTCTGAGGCTGGTCACCGAAAAGCCTTATCAGCGATGCTGATGCAGGACGGCTTGCGATGTATGTCTTTACATACGAAAAATACCAGTCCAGTTCGCTTGCGTTGTTGATATGTGACCTGACGATGACTTCTCCCTTTTTCGCGGTGGGTGCCTGGATCATATCTTCATATTCTGCAATCGGAGTCAGACTGATCCCGCTGTGCGATATGATGTCATTGCATAATTCAATAGTCCTGTCCCAGTCTTCGCACCAGAAATACAGCTTCGCCATATATGCCTTGATGATGTATTCTGTGAAGAAATATCTTTCATCGGTGTTCTTGCAGTCAAGTGCCTTCTGCAGAAGTTCTTCCGTGTACTCCGCCGACCTGTGCAGGGATTCACGGACAGGCATCTCTTCTATGTCGAAACGCTCTATTACAGGCAGTCCGAGCTGCTCTTTCTCATTGCCTGCGTCCCAGGGCTCGCACCAGTTTCTGAGCAGATTGTAATAGCATATACCCTTTATCGCGTATGCGGCGGCGAGAGTACCTTTTGCCGTAGGTGTCGTCCTGTCTTCAAGGTTCTCTATTACTATGTTGCAGTCACGGACTATTGTGAAAGTGGATCTCCAGTCGCTCTGTCTCCTGTTGATATAGTCTCCGCTGTATGCGGCAAGGTTGCCTACGATTATATTCGCGTCGAGGTTGTCGGCAAAGCCTTCGAATTTTGCTATGGCTTCCATATTGCCTATCACGTATTCGTCCCCTCCGCCTTCAATCTCATTGATGTGGTTGTCGATTATGGCTGCAAATTCTTCGTCTGTCGTCGGGATTACCTTTCCCTGCGGCTGCACGTTGAGATAGTTCCTGCATGACGCCAATGCAAGAACGGCGGCCGATATCAATATGTATTTGTGATATTTCATTTCCATTTGTTTTTGTCAGAAGCCTATGTTCATGCCGAAGGATACGGAACGTGTTGTCGGATATGTAGCTCCAGGTACCTCAGGGTCCATTCCGTCATACCCTGTTATGGTGATGAAGTTGTTGAGCGACATATTGAAGCTTACGTTTGACAGCCTGGCCTTTGCCGTCCATTTTTCAGGAAGGCTGCAGGTGAGTATTATCGATTTTATTCTCAGGTATGATATGTCTTTGAGATATATCGAGTTGACGATGCTCCAGTCCATAGGATTGTAGCTGTCGAAGTTGTAGCGTGTACCGAAATAGTCGTATATCCTCGGGTATTTTGTTCCTGAGGTCCTGTTTTCTGTCCACCTGTCGGTCCTGTCTTTGTTGACGTTCAGATGGTTGGAGTAGAGGTCGCTGTATTGGGACTGTACAGTCTCCGTGGATATCCCCTCGTGCTTTCCGTTGGCGTATGACGCCGGTGACTCGATAGTGTCGTATGCCTTCGCTCCGAAGGAATAGACTCCGCTGATGCTGAGCTTGAGTATTTTATATGATGCGGTGATATTGAATCCTCCGCTGTACGGAGCAATTGTTGTTCCGAGATAGTAGCGGTAATTGTCCGCCTTGTTCAGGTCGGTAGCCGTGCGTATGTCGGCATCAGGCCTGAGCTTGAAGCTGTATAGCCCGGACTCCCTGTTGATGCCTTCATATTTTCCGGAAAGTATTGCTCCGACAGGATATCCTTCCACATATCTGTCTTTTGCGGTTATCCCGAGATATGTAGCCGGCTTGTATTTCAGGACTTTGTTGTAGTTGTAAGCGAAATTGACTGATGCGCTCAGTCTGAAATCCCTGGTGCTGACCATCGTTCCTCCTATTGTCGTTTCTATACCGCTGTTCATTATGTCCGCGGAGTTGAAATTGACCGTCCTGAATCCGGTGGTGCTCATGACCTGGGATGATGTGACCACGTCCGTACTGAGCCTGTAATATGCTTCGGTGTTGACTGTAAGCCTGTCTTTGAAGAGGCCGAAATCGAATCCGGCTTTCATGTCCTGAGTTTTTTCCCATCCGAGATTCGGATTCGGTGCGGACGGTATTGTGCCGAGAGGATATGATACTTCATTGAAATATCTGTATGACTGCTGGACATACTGCATTACGAGCTGGTGTGTGGTACTTGTGTTGACGTCTCCTGTATATCCGTATGCAAATCTGAGTGTCATATGGGAGACGGTATCCTGCCTTTTCATCCAATTTTCCTCAGCTATATGCCAGGCCGCGCCCGCGCTCCAGGTCGGGTTGAACTGCCTGTTGCTTCCGAAATTTGAACTTCCGTCTGTGCGGAATGATGCGTTGAGCACTATTGTCTTGCCGAGATAATAGTCGGCCGAGGCATAGAATGACGCATAGCGTGTCTTTGTGAAATATTCTCCGTTGAGCCTTTCCACCTGCCTTGTCCATTCATCCGCAGGACCGCTTATCTCCGGGAGCGAGGTCGTTCCTGTGACAGGGTCGTAATTGTATCTTTTGGTGAAGATCGTATTTGAGTCTGCACCTCTGATTTCGGCTCCGGCAAGGACTGAAAGGGTGTGCTTGCCATTGAAGGTATCGTTGTATGCGAAATGCCCCCTTATCACATAGCTGTCCCTGTTGGTACGGTTCTGCGATATTGAACCGTAGAGGTTGGTCTGCGAGCGGTCGTCGCTTCCGAGCCTGTCCCTGAATGCGGTGTAGGTGTTCTTGTCGACTATCTTGTCTGTCGCGTTGTTGGAAAAAGTATATGATGCGAGTCCTACGAATTTTAGCGGATTGAGTATCTTGACATCGATTGTACCCCGTACTGTATTTGTCCAGTTTACGGTTTCCGTGCTGTTGCTGTCCAGCTCTCTCATGATGCTGAATCCGTTGAGAGGCATTACCTGCTCTATGCCGCGTCCGTTGTAATATCCGAGGGAAAAGTATGTCCTGTCGGCTGCGTAGTCTCCGCTGCTTCCGTATGCGGATTCATAAGGGTTCGCGAAATAGGCGTAAGTGAACGGATTGACGCTGCTGTCCGGATAAAGTGAACTCTGTCGGGCTGCGTCCACTCCTATATCGATCTTTACCCTTTCGACCGGAGTCATCGTGACATTTGCGTTGAGGTTGTATCTCCGGTAGCGGTTGTTTATGAGCATACCGTTGTCATCGTTGAATCCCAGTGACACATAGTATGTGTATTTGTTGGAGCCTCCGCTCAGGCTGAGATGGTGGTTGTGCGAGAATGCGTTCCGGAAAAGCAGTCCGTACCAGTCTGTATTGATGTCTTTCAGACTTTCTATATAGGCGTCCTGTGCGGCGGTATCTCCTCTCATTGATTCGAAGTCACCGACACCTGCACGTATCTGCCCTACAATTCCGACAACAGGGAATATGACCGTGCCGTCAGTCTTTGACCTTTCGTATTTTGCGGCAGAGAATTCATCCCACAGCTCCTGCTCCCACGCGAGCTTTTCTTCAGAGTTCATCAGGTCAAGGCTTTTCTGCGGCTTGAATGACCAGGTGAAATTGTTGGAATAGTTGATCCGCATCCTTCCGGCCTGTCCTCTTTTGGTTGTCACTACAATCACTCCGTTGGCCGCCCTTGAACCGTAGATCGCAGCCGCTGCAGCGTCTTTGAGGATGGTTATGCTTTCAATGTCGTTTGGGTTTATGTTTCCTATTCCGGTCACGAAGATGTTGTCGAATCCTCCTGTCGCCAGTTCTTCGGATGACAGGGAAGGGGTGTCGTTCTGTAGAGGTACGCCATCTATAACCCAGAGAGGGTCGCTGCTGCCTGAAAGGTTGTTGGTTCCCCTGATCTTTATTTTTGATTGCGTGCCCGGCTGTCCTGAAATTGCGCTCACCTGCACTCCAGCCACTTCTCCCTGCATAAGCGCGCTGACGGAAGACAGAGGCTTGGACTCGAATTTGTCGGAAGATATTATTCCCACGGAACCGGTTATTCTTTTGACTGTTGTCTGTGAATAACCGGTGACTACAACCTGTTCAAGGATGTTGTCCTCGTATTTCATCTGGATGGTTGCCCCCCCCGGAGGAAGTTTTGACGGGATCATATATTCTGTCCCTGCCATTCCGAGGGAAGAAAACTTCAATGCGGTGACTCCGTCGGGCACTGCAATCAGAAATTTTCCTTCTTCATCCGTTGTGGTCCCTATGTTTTCCTTTCCTTTGCAGAATACACCCGCACCTATTACCGGCATTCCGTCCGGGTCGACCACAGTACCTGTGATGTCACGTGTCTGGGCATAAAGTCCGAATACGGGGAAAATCAGAAATGCTATTACAGATAATATTGATAAATTGCAACTTTTCATAGCAGAATGTTTATAATCTGTAAGCGGTCTCCTTTCGGAAAAACCTGCCGTGGATATAATACAGCCTGCTAAATTAATGATTTCCCGTGAAATCAACAATATTACAAAAAGAAACTATACGAGAGATATGCCTTCTTTCTGCATTTCATCCAATGCTTTTTCGTGTCCGGCCCTGTCTACGTATGCGATCGCGTCCTTTAGCAGATTCACTTTGAATCCGGCTTTCAGAAGATCTTCGCAGGTGTTCCTGACACAATATTCCGTAGCGATGCCGCATACGTATACATCTTTTATGTCAAGCAGTTCAAGAATCTCAGCAAGCGACTGGCCTGCACTGTTGATTCCCTCGAATCCAGAATACTGTTCCTTGCCGGCTTCCGTACCTTTGTAGAATGTCAGTTCCTCGTTGGCGTATGGAGCCAGCTCCTTGTGTATTGAACCTCCGCGTGTCCCCTGTACACAATGGGCAGGCCAGATACCTCCGAATTCCTTGAATGAAGAGTGGTCGTCAGGGTGGTGGTCGCAGATGAACAGTATAGGATATGTCCCCAAAATCTCAGAGTCGTCAGTTCCCTGGTCTCTGGTCATTTTGTCGATGAATCCCAGTGTTTCCCTGACTGCCTCATCTGCATTCTGACAGGCGAGGTTGCCATCTATAAAATCGTAGAGCATATCCACGACTACAAGAGCGGTGTCGTTCATGTTATTTTTCTTTACTGAAATTGTTGATGTCGGAGACAAGCCTGTTGATTATGGACATTTTCATATTGTAGAGGTCGTCCGAGATGTCCACTTTGTAATAATGAGGATTGATAAGACGTCTTTCGCTCGGGCTGAAATGCTTGAGCGTATCGTCATAGTAAGCCTTTTTTTCGCTCAGGCTGTGCTGCGGCACACACCTGACACCGTCTTTCATCACCTGGTGCTGGAGCTGGTGTACGGAATATGAGCCTGCTTCAAATGTCTTGTATTTGTATCTGTCATATTCGTCGCAGATCGTGAATGTGTCGCCGTTTTCTATCTTTACTGATAATCCGTCTCCCCTCAGGCAGGTGACGTCAGCTTTGAATACATCGCCTTTGTCAGGGTAGTTCTTTGTAATCCTGTATGTTATCTGGAATCCTGGATTGATCAGCTTCACTTTGTCCTCGGAACGTTTCAGAACGGCTTCGCCTCCTATCTGTACGAGCTTGTAGACGTTGCCGAAGCAAGGATTGGCCTTGCTTGTCGCGATCGCGTCGCCGACTCCGTATGAGTCTATTTTTGCCCCCTGTCTTTCAAGGTCTGTAATCAGATATTCGTCCAGTGAGTTGGTCGCGAATATTTTGCAGTCCGTGAATCCGTTTTCGTCAAGTGTCTTTCTGCACTCTGCGGAAAGATAGGCAAGGTCTCCGCTGTCCAGGCGTATTCCGTAGACATTGCTGTATGAGTCGTCTATCCCGTTTTCACGATATGCCCTCATTGCGTTGAGTATACCGCATTTCAGGGTGTCGTATGTGTCTATAAGCAGTATCAGAGGTTCACCCTTATGCGTTTTTATATATGTGTCGAATGCTTCGAATTCTCCGTTTACCGAGCATCCGAATGATGTCACATAGCTGTGTGCCATAGTGCCTGTGGAGCCGTAGTCGAACATCACTCCTGTGAGGATGTTGGATGTGTTGCTGCATCCTGCTATTATGGCCGCCTTGGCTCCGTATGTGGCAGCCCACGGACCGTGTGCCCTTCTGGAGCCGAATTCGCTTACGGGCCTGTCGGTCGCGCGGCATACTCTTGATGCCTTTGTGGCGACGGCCATCTGATGGTTCATAATGCAGAGCATCGGGGTTTCAAGCACCTGCGCCTCTATAAGAGGTGCCTCGACTATGATTATCGGCTCTGACGGGAATGCTATTTCGCCTTCACGCATAGCATAGACGTTTCCTGTGAATTTCATAGCAGAGAGATATCCTCTGAACTCGGCATATTCTTCTCCCGGGAGGAATTTTTCGAAGAATGAAGAATCCATATTCCCGAGATTTTCGATCATCTCGATTACTTCATCAGTACCGCTCACTACAGCCCAGTTGTTATTTTCGGGAGCCTTGCGGTAAAACATATTGAATATAGCGACTTCGTCTTTCTTTCCGCAGTCATAAAAGGACTTTCCCATTGTGTACTGGTACTTGTCCGAACAATAAGCGATATTGAGCATATTTAGTAATCTTTTCAGTGAAAATAACGTTTCCACTTTGCCAAAACAATGCAAATTTACATTTTTTAATGGAACAAATGCCTAAATTTGCGTTTTTGTAAACAATAATCTTGCAATACGGCTTATGACATTAAAGAACAATGACGGGACGCGTTTGGCCGACCTTTTCAGAAAAGTGACCGGGGCTTCTCCGGAAGATGTCTCCCCGCTTTCCGGTGCAGGCAGCAACAGACGTTATTACAGGCTCAGGGGAGGCGATATGTCTCTTATAGGTGTCATCGGGACTGATGCAGAAGAAAACAGGGCATTCTGCACATTGGCCGGACATTTTCGGGACAAGGGTATTCCTGTGCCGGCAGTCCTTTGTGCGAGCGAGGACGGAATGGCCTATCTGCAGGAAGATCTCGGTGATGTCTCGCTTTATGATGCCGTGGCTTCAGGCAGGAAGTCTGTTCCCGGATGTCCTGGGGCCGGGCGTACATCCGACGTTCCGTCCGCTGAAGCTGCTGAGGGAGGATATGGGGCTGAGGAACGTGCTCTTCTTTGCCGTGCCGTGTCTATGCTTCCTAAAATACAGTTTGAGGGTGCCCGGGGTCTTGATTTCGGAATTTGTTATCCGGAACCTGAGTTCAACGGCAGGACTGTGATGTTCGACCTCAATTATTTCAAATACTGTTTTCTTAAATTGAGCGGTCTGGAATTCAATGAGACTATGCTGGAAGATGATTTTGAACGTTTCAGGGATGATCTTCTGTGTCGTATGGACGATACTTTTATGTACAGGGATTTCCAGGCACGCAATATAATGGTACGTGACGGGGAATTATATTTCATTGATTTCCAGGGTGGACGTAAAGGTCCTGCATATTATGACCTCGCATCGTTCATCTGGCAGGCGAGTGCGCGGTATCCGTCTGATCTGAAGGAAGAACTGGTGGCTGCATATATGGATGCCCTCAGAGAGTACAGGGAAGTGGACAGGGATGATTTTTATAGAGGTCTCAGGCTGTTTTCCCTGTTCAGGACACTGCAGGTCCTCGGAGCCTACGGCTTCAGGGGCTATATAGAGAAGAAGAAATATTTTATGGACAGCGTGCCGTATGCGATTGCAAATCTCAGGCAGATGCTTCAGGAGCCTTTTGCTGATTATCCTTATCTGGATTCACTGCTGAGAAGATTGTGCGAAAAGGTTTCAGCCGGATGCTCTTGCGTAGCGTCAGACGGCAATCCCGTTCTTGAGGTTGAGATATACAGCTTCTCATTCAAGAAAGGAATTCCGGAAGACAGCAGCGGCAATGGAGGTGGCTATGTGTTTGACTGCCGTTCGCTCAACAATCCGGGACGTTATGAGCAGTACCGGAAGTCGACAGGAAGGGATGAGGATGTCATAAGGTTCTTTGCCGGTGACAGGCAGATGGAGGAATATCTTGAGAAAATGTATTGGACCGTTGACCAGCATATAGACAGGTTCCTGTCCCGTGGCTTCACACATCTGATGGCAAGCTGCGGGTGTACCGGAGGGCAGCACAGGTCGGTCTATTGCGCCGAGCATCTTGCCGCACATATACGCGATAAATATTTTTGCGCCCGGTCATCCGGCGCAGGCTCTCCGGCTGACTCTACAGGCCGTATCAGAATCCGCCTTGTCCACCGTGAGCAGGGCATAGAAGAGGAGATCGTATGAAATCGATGATTTTTGCAGCTGGTCTGGGTACAAGGCTCAAACCTTTGACGGATACTCTTCCCAAAGCTCTTGTGCCGGTATGCGGCAGACCTTTGATAGAGTATGTCTTGAGGAAGATTATGGATGCAGGTATTTCAGGGGCTGTGGTGAACGTGCACCATTTTGCGGACAAGATAGAGGACTGGCTTGAAGCCAGACCGTGGATTTCCGTTGATGGAGGCCTGCTGCAGGATCCTGCGGACAGCAATGGAGACGGGAGGATGTCAGTCCGTATCAGCGATGAAAGAAATATGCTTCTGGAGACTGGAGGCGCAGTTCTTCACGCCAGGCAATATCTTGAAGGATGCGGAAGCTTTCTTGTCCACAATGTGGACATCCTTTCCAATTGTGATATAGAATGGTTTGCTGGACAGGTCCGTGATGACGCTGTCGCCACGTTGCTTGTAAGTGAACGCAAGACAAGACGTTATCTCCTTTTTGAACCAGATTCAATGAGGCTGGCCGGCTGGACCGATGTTTCTGCCGGTGAGTATCGTATGGTGGACGGAAGTGCCGATCCGTTGAAGTGCCGGATGCTTGCGTTTTCAGGAATACATATCCTTTCGGACAGGATTTTCGGAATAATGGAGGAGTATCTCAGAGAGAAAGGGATAGAGCAGTCGGAATATGGGGCAAGATTTCCTATTACAGATTTTTATCTGTCTGTAGCCTCCCGGCATCCTGTATATGGAGTGCTGCAGAATGGTCTGGAGCTGCTTGATGTCGGCAAACTTGATGCTCTCGGACCTGCGGAGGAATTCGTGGAAAGACAGTGACATTCTGATGCCGCTAAGGGACCAGTGGATTTATGGACCGGTTTTTGTTTTTCGGGAATCCGTGACTATTAAAAAATGACAGTTATGAAATTCTTGGGAAACATTTTGTGGCTTGTACTCGGAGGTCTGATCGTCTCCTTGTATTATTTTGCGGTCGGGCTGTTGTTTTGTTTAACAATCATAGGAATACCTTTCGGCATACAGCTTATCAAGATGGGACTTTTCGCCCTCTGGCCATTCGGAAGCGAAGTCCGGTCCGACAATGACAGCGTCAGCGTGCTATCCATTATAATGAATGTGATATGGATTATTGTCGGAGGATTTGAAATCTCCCTTATCCATATCACATTCGGTATATTGTGCTGTGCCACGATCGTCGGTATACCTTTCGGTGTACAGCATTTCAAAATGGCATTGCTTGCATTTGTTCCTTTCGGAAAAGAAATCAGATGATTATTCAGTCCGGGTATCGGCGTTAAGCACGTCAGAACCGCTTCTCTGTCCAAAAGGGATCGGAATCGCACGCATCCTTACGAAAAACAGGGCGATCATCGCTATGCACAGTATGTACATACAGACATAAGTAGGCGTGCTCATGATATCCATAAATGTATCAGCGTCTTTGAATCTGTCAAGATGACCCGATACTGCGGCAACCGTGTTGTTGACACAGTGCATAAGCATTGTCAGCTTAAGCGATCCGGTCCTGTAATAGACATAGCCGAGTACGATTCCTATAGCAAATGCAGGTATTGCCTGCCATGGATTCAAATGTATCACGGCGAAGAACAGGGCTGATATACATATTGCTGCTGCAGGGTGCATCTTCTGCAGGAGTCCTCTCAGTATCATTCCGCGGCATAGCCATTCCTCGAAGAATGGAGCGAATACAGACACTAAAATCAATGTGATCCAGAGCGGTCCGTCCATCATATTCTTGAATACTTCTTCCAGGTATTCCGGCATAGGAGGAAGGATTACCGTAAAGATATCGAGCACGAATATCAGTGCAAGAGTTACGATTGATACTGCAAGGGCAATTGAAAAGTTGCTGAAAGGTCCGAAATTCCTGCTGTCAAGCGCGTATCCGGTCTCGAACATCTCGTTCCTGCGGCTTTTTGATGCGGCATAGAGCATTGCAGGTATGAACATCACGGGATATGATATCATCATTCCGTATGTGCCTGCGAGCTCAGGAGATATCACCATCATACCAAATGTGATGACATTGCCGAGCACTGCTCCTGTTATAAACATAAGAAGGAGCATAAACATTCCGCTTATTCCCGGGACATACCAGTTATATCCCGAGAACAGGTCGAATGAAGGTCTTGTTTTTCTTTTTACCATTTTATCTGTACAAAGGTGTAGGGTAGATTCCCTTGTCCGCGAATTCCTGGAATTTGGCAACGACTCCTGGACGGTCTTCCTTGAATGTGACGCCGAACCAGTGTGAAGGCGTGGAAAGGAGCTCCGTCTGCGCGCTGTTGTCTTTGATCATGGAATCTATTGCAAAAGGAATATAGAATTCCGCTTTCAGTTCATTGATGTTCTGCTCAAGGAAACTTTCGAATATAGCCTCGCTCTTTGTGAAATAATCCTGAGTGAAGCCCCACATATTCATAGAGCAGAGTGCCTTGCTGTCAAGCATCACCTTCTCGCCCTTGCTGTTGTTTCCGTAGACGTTTCCGTCTTCTGCCTTTGCGATTTCGTGGTGTTCTTCGACGTGGGTAAGCTGTCCTTCCGCATCGGCTGTACAGATTCCTCTTGATACTCCTCCCGATTCAGAGAGCGTGTTGTCAAGCTGGAAGCCTACGATCGCGAACTGTCCTGTAGTGTTCTCGTGGTCCATAAGCCAGTCTGCAATTATTTTGAAGGATTCCTTGCCGTAGTAGTCATCTCCGTTGATTACGGCAAACGGCTCTTTTATCACATCTTTTGCCATAAGCACGGCATGTGCCGTTCCCCATGGTTTCTGCCTTTCCGGGTTGAGGGTGAATTTTGCAGGAATCTTGTTGAGTTCCTGTATGACAAAATCAAACTGGAGCGGTGTACCGTCAAGGCATTTCACATTGCTGTATTTTTCTTTTACAACCTGCTCGAACTGTTCTTTGAAATATTCTCTGACTATATATACAACCTTTCCGAATCCGGCCTGTACAGCATCGTAAATCGAGTAGTCAATGATTGTCTCTCCATTTGGTCCGAGACCGTCCATCTGTTTCAGTCCGCCGTAGCGGCTGCCCATACCGGCAGCAAGAACAAGTAATGTTGGTTTCATGTTATTTTATTTGATGTTTATTGATGACAAAAAATCATACAGATTCTTAAAAATCTTCCAAAAATAATTATTTTTGCAGACATACAGAATTAAAATCTTTCAAAGTTGGGAAAAATCAGACAATTGTTCAAAGGTGAGCACCGGAGCTTTTTCATTTTTGCTTCGGTTGTGACATCCGTTGCTTTTTTTATCATTGCTTTCGGTCCTGGAAACAATCTTGTGCGCTGGATAAAGGCTGGTTTTGAGATTTCCCGTCAGGAGAGACAGATAATAGAATATCAGACTCAGATTGACCGGATGGACCATCGTATAAAAATGCTCAGGTCCGACAGGGATTCCCTTGAGAAGTTTGCCCGGGAGCAGTTTCATTTTACCGAGGCGGGAGATGACGTATATCTGATTTCTGAATAATACTAAACAAAACAATCCGGCTGAAAATATTTTTTTCAGCCGGATTGTTTTGTTGGCGGTCAGGCTTAGAAGCCTGTATATGTCATAGGGGATATTGTCCTCAGTTCCTCTTTTACGTTTTCTGCAATTTCAAGATTATCGATGAATTCAGAGATGGTCTCGTGGTGATGCCTTTCCCGGTACGTGTGAGGGCTTTGAGAGTCTCGTATGGATTAGGGTAGTTTTCCCTGCGGAGGACAGTCTGTATGGCTTCCGCTACTACAGCCCAGTTCCTTTCAAGGTCCATTCTGATCGCATCTTCGTTGAGGATCAGTTTGCCGAGGCCTTTTTTGAGAGAGTTCAGAGCGATGATTCCGTGTGCGAGCGGCATTCCAATATTCCTGAGTACAGTGGAGTCTGTCAGGTCTCTCTGCAGACGCGATATAGGAAGCTTCATGGAGAGGTGGGTAAGGATGGCATCCGCTATTCCGAGATTTCCTTCAGCGTTTTCGAAGTCGATAGGGTTTACCTTGTGAGGCATCGCCGATGAACCGACCTCATTCTTGTTGACTTTCTGGCGGAAATACTCCATTGAGATATATGTCCAGATATCACGGCTGAGGTCTATGAGTATGGTGTTGATCCTCCTTATGTTGTCAAACAGCGACGCGAGATTGTCGTAATGTTCTATCTGGGTTGTCGGGAATGATCTTTTCAGTCCGAGAGAGTCCACGAAACTGTTGCCGAATCCGATCCAGTCTATAGAAGGGTATGCGACTTTGTGCGCATTCATGTTTCCTGTCGCACCGCCGAATTTTGCCGGATATGTCAGAGCTGACAGCTGCCTGAGCTGCTCTTCTATACGTACCTGGAATACCTTGAATTCCTTGCCCATACGGGTAGGGGATGCCGGCTGTCCGTGTGTCTTTGCAAGCATAGGGATGTCTTTCCACTGTTCCGCGAAAGATGTTATGGTGTCAAGGACTTCCTGAAGGAGCGGGAGGTATACCTCTTCCATAGCTTCTTTGAATGAAAGCGGCACTGACGTGTTGTTGATGTCCTGTGAGGTCAGTCCGAAATGTACGAATTCACCCCATTTGAGGATGTCCATTTCCTTGAACCTGTCCTTGATGTAATATTCTACTGCTTTTACGTCGTGGTTGGTCACTTTTTCGATTTCTTTCACTTTTGCTGCATCTTCGGCCGTCATATTGCGGTATATGTCCCTCAACGCCTCGAATTTGCCTGAATCGAAGTCGGCGAGCTGCGGGAGCGGGATGCTGCACAGGGCGATGAAATATTCAATCTCTACTCTGACCCTGTATCTGATCAGTGCATATTCGCTGAAATATTCCCTGAGAGGCTCCGTCTGGCGGGCATATCGTCCGTCGACGGGAGAAACTGCTGTAAGTGAATTGAATTCCATATTAAGTCATTTTTTTATTTCCGGCTGCAAATATAGCCAAAAGTGAGAGCAGAAGCAAAGTTTACTTTGATTATGCCGAACGCAAGGCGTATATATGAGCGGAGCTCAAATTGGCCAAAGTCGAGAGCAGAGGCAAAATTTATTTTAAAACCTCCGGTTTTACAATAAACTCCCGCCTCAGCAGTCCAAACAAGCTTGACTGCATTCGGCTTAGCCGTTTATTTTGACTATGCCGAGACCAAGGCGTATATATGGGCGCAAATTCAAAAGTCGGGTGTATGCTGAGCCTTTACAGCAGCTTGTATAATTCTGCAGTGCGCGCAGCTTCCGCCACATCGTGGACCCGGAGTATGTCCGCCCCTTTCTGCAGTGCAGCCAGGTGGAGGACCTGTGTCTGTGGGAGGGATTCTTCCGGAGTTATTCCGAATTTCTTGTATATCATACTTTTTCTGGATACTCCGACCAGGATCCTGTGGCGTGTTCCTGAATTTTCCGCACCGGCCACGTTAAGTTCACCGGATGTGAATCTCTCCTCCGCAAAACGGTCGAGTCCGCGCATAAGACTGTAATTCTGACTGATTGTCTTCGCGAATCCGAATCCGGGGTCAAGGACCCAGTCCCTTATTCCGGCTGATGCCGCTTTCTTTGAAAACTGATGAAAATATGCGAGTATATCTTCAATGATGTCATCATATTCGCAGAGGCTTTGCATTGTCAACGGTGTCCCGCGTTTGTGCATGGCGATGTATGTGAGTCCGAGCTTCCCCACGAGCGGCAGCATTCCGCTGTCTTCTTCCCCTGATGATATGTCATTGACTATCAGTCTTCTTTTTACTGCTTCAGTGACGGATTCGATGCCGCAGGAGCCGTCTTCGGTCATATTTCCGCGTATTATGCCTGTCAGGAGACTGAAGGCATTGCTGACGACCGAGGCCCAATAGGTATCGACGGATACTGGTATTTCCGGAAATGTCCTCCATACGGCATCGAGCACAGGTTCAAGCCTTTTCCATTCATTCTCCTCTCCTACAGGTTCTGAGCCGGGGCGTGTGGAGCAGGCTCCTATGTCTATGACGGTTGCTCCTTCGCGGATCATCTGCCCTATCCTTCCGAGCACTTTGGGAATGTCGGCATTGCCGCCTTCATCCATACATCTGCTGTCACGGTAGTAGGAATCGTCCGTTATATTGACGATACCCATAATATCTATTTTTCTGTCCTTTGGTTTCATATTCATCTTTGGGGACGTGTCATATCCGCAGAACAAAATTAGCAATATTATCTGATTGGTTTTTCTTCAATAGCTTTCAGAATTGCAAGACTCGGAGATTGCACCCTATCAACATACGGCTTCAATGTTGTTGTTGTCAGATGCTGTGGTTCTATATCAATATATGCTTCATATAGTTTGTCTAACTTGATTTTGAACTCTTTTTTCGTACTTTGCCTAATACCATGAATGGTGCCGCCTGTTATTTTAATGTCTGTATAAAGAACCCCATGCGCACTTGTAGCTTGTTTCAGTCCATTGATTTGTGAGACAAACTCAGTTTTATTTAATTTCGTCATATTAAGGAATTGTTTAAATGATTGTTCGGATATTTATTGCTCCCAAGCTAATTAGGGACAATTTACAGAAGATTATATATTGTTGATATTACCGGTATAGCCCTTGTTGATGTGGCAAAGATAGTGACGAATTACGACAAAAAGTGTCTCCCGTTAGAAAATAATGGATAACTGGCAAATACTTGTAGGAGGCATCGGTGCTCCTTGAGACGACTTTGGCATTTCGTGTGTCCCATAAGAATTGCTGGCAGACTGAGAGCAGACGGTCGTATATGAACCATTGAAGAATTGCGTCATTGATGCTGCCCCGATGAAGTAATGAAGCCATCTTACGGGTAACAAATTTTTTCCATTCCCTTTTGTCGGTTGAAAACCGTCTGTGAATTGAGGCCTAAACTCTTCCGACAAGGAAAGGCTGTTTATCCATTTGACTGCCACATAATCCGTCATATATCGGACAATTCCACCGCCTATGCTTGCAGATTGTATGGCGGCCTACTTGACGACGAATGCCTATTGGGGTATTAGGCCCCCCTCCGAAAGAAATTTCGTGGCACACGGGCAAGCCCGAATCAAAATGGCTTTGGCAAATGCCAATGCAAGATACATCCCCAACCGCCGAAAGCTATCTGATAAAAATATAACAAAGAAAGTCATCGTAAGATTAAAAATGTCCGTTTCAAAATACTACACACAAGCAGTTTTATCTGAATGAACAATGTAGTATATCATATAGTCGTGTAAAACATGGTTTGTGTAAAGAAAGTCTGCGGTCATAATAACTTTATTAGTAATAACATTATTAGTAATAATAATATTTCATATATTTGCACCTGAATAACATTTGAAGATTATGGAGAATAAGCCTTTTATATTCGGTGTTGCTACATCGGGCGACAATTTTACCGACAGGGAGAAAGAAACGGGGCATCTGTTGCTGAATTTTCAGTATGGTGTGAATACTGTACTGATTTCACCTCGTCGTTGGGGTAAGACTTCACTGGTGCAGAAAGTATGTCGTTTGGCTCAATCCGATAAACTGAAAGTCGTCTATCTTGATATTTTCTCGTGTCGCAGTGATAAGGATTTCTACGATGCATTTGCGGCTGCAGTTCTCAAACAAACATCTTCGAAACTGGATGAGTGGTTGGAAAATACCAAACTATTCCTTTCTCGTATCAGCCCGAAAATCTCAATGGGTACAGATCCGATGACGGACTTCTCCATTTCACTTGAGATGAATCCAAGGAGTGACGATGTTGATGAGATTTTGCAGCTTCCGGAAAAAATAGCGCAGAAGAAAGGCTGTAATATCGTTGTGTGTATCGACGAGTTTCAGCAGATTGCCGAGTTCAAGGATTCCAAGACGTTCCAAAAACGACTGCGCACTGTGTGGCAACTACAAAAGTCTGTATCTTATTGCCTGTTCGGCAGCAAGAAGCATTTGATGAATGAACTGTTCGAGAAAAAGAGCTTGCCGTTCTATAAATTCGGTGATGCCATTCATCTGCCGAAAATCGGGACTTCGGATTGGGTAGATTATATATGTGGTCGTTTTGAAGCCACGGGCAAGCAGATATCAAGAAAGTTGGCCGAAAGAATATGTCAAAAAGTGGATAATCATTCGTCCTATGTGCAGCAGTTGGCATGGTTGGTATGGATACACACGGACGGGACTGCTACCGAGCAGAATTTTGAGGCGGCATATCAAGATATTATAGATCAGAACACCCCATTGTTCGAGAAACAGACCGAAAGCCTTACTACCTATCAGATGAATTTTCTGCGAGCCGTCATAGACGGGGTTCATAGCGAATTTACTACACAAGAGGTTTTACAAAAATACCAGCTCGGTTCGTCTGCAAATGTAAGTATTGTGAAAAGAGCATTAGTCAAAAAGGAGCTTATAGAGGTCGAGAAACGACAAGTTTTCATTCCCGATCCGGTAATGAAAGTGTGGCTGAAAAAGGAGTTGGGAATGTAATACGTACTGGAAATAGTGTGTCGGTAGCTCGCCAGACGATAGCCGACATTTGAACGTGTCTGGGGAGCAAGTATAGGTTTTGTGGGAAACAAAACTACCGACGATGCCGGAAAAGCAGCAAATAAGGGCAAGAAAATAGAGATTTGGCTCTGTCTGCTCTCTCGTACCAAAAATCACTCGGCAGCAAGGTATTGCCGAAACTTTTGATTACTTTTGCGTTGGATTGGATGTAACTCCTTTCCAAGACATATTTAGAAGAGAAAGAAGCGTTATGCTTATCTTGTACTTGAAAACGTAGGAAATTTTCAAATTGGATACAAGGATAGCATAGTGGTTCTCACGCTATAGCGTGGGATACTATTGTTACATCCGTATCCAAGGTTTCCTACGACCTTCAAGTAAGAGTGTGGCATACAGTTCCACGCTTCCGTGATTTATAAAGGTTCTTGTGGTAACTGGAGAAGATAAAACTAATTGCTTATGAGTACGATTAAGAAAGTATTTTTTGTAGTCTGTAGCATTTTAATGTTAGGAAGTTGTGCTCCACTCCGACTGCCTGTAATTGTGAAAAAAGCTCCAGTTGATATGTTTAAATATGCCTATATCACACCTACAAAAGAACTTTCCTCCAGCACGGGGAGCACTTATGGTGGACAATATGGAATATATGGCTCATCAACAACCAAAAGTGTGAACCCCAGCGATGTCATAGCAGGAATATTAATCCAGAGAGGCTATGTAATATTACCTGAACTAAATCCTAAATTAGCAGAAGAGATGCTAATTGTCAATTATGGAGAAAGCGGTAAGCGTAATCGTGGATTAGGTTATACAATAGAAGTTACGATTCAATTCATATCGGCAAAAACTTATGAAATAGTTTGCTCTTGTACTGCAGAGGGTCAAGGTTCAACCGAAGCTGATGATATCCGACAAGCGATAAAACGTGCATTAGATGGATTATTTGCAGAATAGGAGAAATAATAATTGGCTAAAAGTGTAATTATGAAACGATTAACCATTATGCTGCTTTTAATGTCAGCAACTTTGACCTCATTTGCACAAAATAAGATTGATTTCTTTGATCTTGCCAATACTTTTGATTGGAAATTCAAAGAAAAATACAATGATAGAATAGTTGTCAGTACAGACTCCATTGTTGATATTTATGTTTCGACTGGAAGCTGGTTATTACGTGATATTTATATTTGAAAATACGAAACTACGACGGAGCTATTAGATTCTATGGGGTAAATTGTATGTGCAGATATTGAACAGATTACAAGTCGCAAACTCGGCAAGCCGGATATTTCTTTGGATGATACGAATCTTGCTGCATTCAATATGGGAGATTTAGGCATTGAGACCGGAAATATAAAAATGTGGATGTCTACATCTCCTACATTTATGACGATTACTGCCGGAAATGATGAACAACGATTGATTTTTATAGGGGCTGTTCCATAGATGGAAAGAGAACCCGATTTCCGTCAAGGTTTTTGGGGTGATTCTTTGGCTGGCATAAGAAGGAAAGAGAGTAAAGCGGATGAATTTAATATGGAGGGGATTTATGCGTTTACAACATATGTCGCAGGACTTGAATGTTTAAGTGCATATCATTTTACTCCATTTTCAACAATTGCTGTTTTTCTGAAAGGAGAGCAATATCAAGTCTCACTTAATATAGAATACTATAGTAACAAACTTGAAGAAGAGCGTGAGAAAGATACTCTAAAAGATTTATAATAGACCAATGATTTATGAAAGACCATTATAATGTCAGACTTCGCTGTGTCACTTGTGGCTGTGATGACCAATTTGAATCTAATGAAGACCAATCGTATATTAAATGCACTTTCTGCAACAGGGAGTATTTGGGCGGCATAGAGGAATTAAAAGAACTTAATATTGAAACCTTTGAAGAAGTCAAAGAGCAAATTCGAGAAGATGCCTCAACGTACATTCATGATGAACTAAAAAAGATGTTTAGAGGAAATAAGTATATAAAATTTAAGTAGATGGATAGTTTGATAGATATATTCAAAAATTGGGACGCTCATATTATGTCTGCAATGGGAATACTGGGTGGGCTTTGGGCTTATTTTCGTCATGATAGGAAAATTAAAAACCAAGAAAAAATTCTGAATGATTTTCAAATTAAGCAGATAGAAAAGGAAGAGGCAAAAGAAAAAATGGCGGAAATGAAAGCTAATATTATTTCAAGCCATAAAGGAGCAGCCAAGATTCGATTTGTTAATGCTGGGAAAGTCAATGCTTATAATGTTAGAATAGAAATCCTTACACCCGAGGAAGAGATGGCAAAAATATGTTATGGCGCAAACTTTGGCCCATACGATGTCGTTAATCCACAATTATAGAGGAAACACTTTTTCTTTATGAAGGACATTCTGACACGATAGATTTGAAAATTATTTGGGACGATGAATATCAAAAAAATCGCTCCGTCTCATTATCTGTTCCTTTCTAATATATGACTATAATTAGCATTATACTATTTTTCGCATTGGCAATCTTCATTAAATTGAAGATACCAATGTGGAAAGGTCAATATTCGGAAAAACTCGTTAATGACAAAATATCAAAATTATCAGATGAGTATGTAATATTCAACGATTTATTATTCGAAAGCAATGGTCGTTCTACACAGATAGACCATGTTGTTGTTTCGCCTTATGGGGTATTTGTAATTGAAACAAAAGGCTATAAAGGCTGGATATTCGGAGGTGAGAACTCTGAATATTGGACACAGACAATATACAAAAGCAAGCACCAATTTTATAATCCTATTAAGCAGAACGAGGGACATGTGAGATTTCTCCATTATTTACTCAGATGTTCTGTGAATATACCTTTTATTCCAATTGTCGTATTTAATAATGCCGCTGATTTAAAAGTGCATATTGAAAACCATATCGTTGTAAACCGATGTGATTTGATATGGGCTATCTCACAGTATAAAACGCCTGTTCTTGATGAGGTTACCATTGATTGGATTATTAAAACTATTCAACAAAACCATACTGTTGCAAACAGAGAAAACCTAAAACGACATAAGTATAATGCAAAAGCCCAACAATATAAGAGTAGAAATCTTATAAGTCAAGGTATTTGTCCCCGATGTGGTGGCCAACTTATTTTACGTCAAGGCAAATTTGGCTCTTTCTATGGATGCTCGAACTTTCCTAAATGCAAGTTTATTCTAAACTCGTAAACAATACCTTATTCTGCAAAGTTATATATACTATCCTCAATTGGCAGATTATCCATTTTCAAAGTAAGAGGTTTAGTTGAGCCTCTAAAATTGCCGACAGGCCAAACCTCTTATTCGTCTTGTAAATTTGCAATATAAAAGTTAATTATTTACGGGGGACTTTGGTCTCTTTTTTATGTTGCACCAACTCAACTCTCTCTGAAAATTTCTGAAAAAATTTCAAACAACCTCTGAATTATTTTATCTTTGTAGGATTTGAAAAAACAGGAAAAATCTATGCTTGTAGTTTTGGAAGGTCTTGATGGAGCCGGAAAGTCCACCCAGGTGAGAAAACTTGAAAATTATCTCAGAAGCGTCTGCAATGAATTGGAATATATACATTTCCCGAGGTATGATTCCCCCGTGTACGGAGGACTGATCAGCCGTTTTCTGAGAGGTGATTTCGGAAGCAATGACTCTGTACACCCTCAGCTTGTTGCGCTCCTTTTCGCGGAAGACCGCCACGGGGCCGCTCCGGGTATGAAGGAGGTCATTTCCAATGGCGGGACTGTGCTTCTTGACAGGTATGTGTATTCCAACATCGCCTACCAGTGTGCAAAGCTGAAGGATGACAAGGAAAGGAATGACTTGAGGGACTGGATATTCAATACGGAATACGGTGATTTCTCACTTCCTGTTCCTGACCTGAACATATTTCTGGATGTCCCTATCGGTTTTGTAGAGAAAAAGCTTTCTTCCTGCAGGAACGGTTCCGACCGGAGCTACCTTCACGGCAGCAGCGATATCCACGAGGCTGATATGGCGTTCCAGGTGAAGGTAAGGAATATGTATCTGGAACAGTGCGAGTCCGATCCAAAATTCATCAGGATAGACTGCTCCGACGAATGCGGTGAGATGCTTCCGCCGGATGATATATTTGCAAAGGTTAAGGCGGTGGTCGACCGCGTGTTGGAACAGAAGGGATATGAACAGACATTATAACAGGCTCCGCCGTTTCTGCGCTTTCCTTATAGGTGCGGTATTTCTTGTTTCAGGTGTTCTCAAGCTTATGGATCCGGTCGGGACCGGATTTGTGGTAAAGGAATATTATGCTTTCCTTCATTTGGGATTTCTTGACTTTTCAGCAAAAGCTGTCGGAGTGCTTGCCGCGCTGGCTGAGGCTCTGACCGGTGCTGCGCTTGCCACAGGGGTGTGGCGCAGGGCGGTAGCGTATGTGACTTCGGCATTCCTGGCTTTTTTTACTTTGCTCACGGCTGCTCTTGTCATCTTCAATCCTGTGATGGACTGCGGATGTTTCGGGGAGGCTGTCCATCTGACGCACATCCAGACTTTTATAAAGAATATTGTGCTCTGTGCCCTGGCGGCAGTGGCGTTTATACCTTTCGGAAGACTCGGCAGGCCCAAGAAGCACAAGTATGTCTCTATGGCTCTTGTCTCATCCGCCATTTTCGCTTTCAGTGTATATTCACTCCTTTATATACCTCTTGTCGACTTTACCGAGTACAGGCCTGCTGCACGTCTGGCTTCTGCCGTGGATACGAATCTTGCGACAGATACCTACAAGGCCTCATTCATATACGAAAAGGACGGTATGCAGCGGACATTCAGCCTTGATGACCTTCCGGACAGCACCTGGACATATATAGGTACAAAGACGGAATCGGGTGTGGAAGCTGATTCCAATCCTTCGCTGTCTTTCACTGATGCCTCCGGTGAGTATGCGGATTCTCTTGCGGCTGAAGGGAAGGTGTTTGCGGTCTCCGTTTATGACTATGAGGGTATGTCTGAAAAAAAATGGAGCAGGACTGCACGTGCGCTGATGGAGGCTGAAGGTGCCGGATTCTCTCCTCTGCTTGTTGTAAGCGCGGACCGTCTGGCTGCTGAACAGTATTTCCAGACTTACGTCCCTGAATTTGCCCCTGTGCTTTGTGAATATTTATATTGCTCTGATTATAAAACTCTTGCGACTTTGAACAGGTCAAATGGAGGGGCGACATACTTTTATAACGGATATATCGTAAGAAAGTGGGCCTCAAGGAATCTGCCTGCCGCAGGAGAACTGATGGAAGACAATGTCGCTGATGCCGCAGAAACGATTGTCAATGCAAGTACTGCGGGCAACATAGTATTTCAGGCATTGTTTCTGTATATGTTTTCCGTGCTGCTTTTTATCTGATGTCAGATTATCAGAAGGACAATTGAGTTTAATTTAACGCAATATATTATGATTCTGGACAAAGATTATATTTTTATCGGTTCCACGACCGGTTACAGGAATAGCTTTCAGGTTACCAATATAATCACTTCAGGCGGATATTCGGAAACCTACAGGGTAGTGGACCGTTCAACGGATGTTTCATACCTTCTTAAAATCTATTTTCCCGACAGACTCCCGGAGCTGATGAAGAACAGTGCCGGAGAGATGAATCTTATAAAGTATCTGGGATGTTCAAATATTCCCAAGATTCTCGGTGTCGTGGACTGGGGCAAAAAAATATTTTTTTCTTCTCCTGGACGCAAGTCCAAGGTAAAGGAGGCTGATCTTCCATTTGTGGTGACGAGGTATTTTTCCGGTGACCTCCTGAGTGACAGGCTTCTTGTCTCTGGACCTCTCGGATTCAGGGATTCCGTCAAGATAGCTTTGGACATCGTGTCCGATATGGCTTCCCTTAAGGGTTTTGCAGGGCCGATGGTGTTCAATTTCTGCCATTGTGACATCAATCCGACGAACATAATACTTGACAAGGATCCCCGTAACGGCCTCATAAGAGCAAGACTTATTGACATAGATCATCTTACGCATATACCTCAAAGCGGTGAGACGAAAATATACACATACGACACGGACAAGAAATACCAGCCGTTGAAGACTGCGAGCCTTGGAGTCGTGGACCAGTACAATGACCTTTACAGTGTCGGTACTGTGCTGTTTGAATGTATCTACGGATATTCATTCTGGGACAAGGAAGTGTTTCCTGATACGGTGAAGGATTCTGTGATCCAGACAATATTCCGTGATTTCACGGGTACTTCTGACGAAGAGACAAGATTTACTGTTCCTGAAGCATATATGGCCTTGAAGTCTCTTTACAATGTAGTGTGCTCCGAGAAATGGGACCTTATAGACAGCAGGAAGGATGGAATCAGTGCTGATGATCTTCGCAATATGTTTATAATGGATCTTGTCAATCACGGCTACAATGACTGCGATGTCTATGAGGATGATGAAGAGATCGCTTCTGAAGGAATGTCAACTTTGGACAAGTTCATCGATTCCGCTATAGGGGAGGATGGTACCGGACTGGAAAAACAGACTCTTGGGGATGAGGAGTTCACTTCAACTGAACTCGGATATACGCCTATGGTCAAAAAGGCTTCTCCTGACGCCGGAGGATTTGATGATGTGGCAGGGTTCGAGAAACTTAAGGACCAGGTCAGCAAGAAAGTGCTTTTCTTCCTCAAGGATCCTGATCTTGCGAAGCAATATAAGATACGCCAGCCGAATGGAATGCTTCTTTACGGCCCTCCTGGATGCGGAAAGACTTTTTTTGCCGAGAAATTTGCCGAAGAGTCAGGGTTCAATTTCGCCATTATAAAGGCTTCTGACCTGGCTTCCACCTGGATACACGGTTCACAGGGCAAGATAGCCCTGCTGTTCAAGGAGGCGCGCGCCAAAGCCCCGTGCATAATCTGCTTTGATGAATTTGACGCATTCGCCCCGGACAGGACAAATGTCACGAATACCAATATTTCAGGAGAGGTCAATGAATTCCTCTCGCAGCTGAACAACTGTGGAGATGACAGGGTCTTCATAATCGCGACGACGAATAATCCTGAGGGTATAGATTCGGCTGTCCTGCGCTCCGGCAGACTTGACACCAAGATTTACATTCCGGTACCTGATTTTGAAGCGAGGAAAGCCGTGCTTGAGATGAATATAAAGAAGCGTCCGCATAATGATGACATTGACTTTGACCATCTGGCAAAGTTGACGGAAGGATATGTGACTTCAGACCTCGCGTACATCTGCAATGATGCGGCAATGAATGCAGCGTATGCCAAGACGTTGATAAGCAGACAGCTTATAGAACAGTGCATAGTCAATTTCGGTCCTTCTGTGCCAAAATTCGTCCTGGACAACCACGAGCGCATACGTGACAGGTTCGAGTCCAACAAGGATGTCCAGGCGAGAGGGCGTATAGGTTTCAAATAAATTGTATTGAAATATGGCGGTAAGAATAAATTTGAGCAGGACGGAAAGCCGTCTGTTCTGCGGAAGCAAATGGTGGGGAGATCCGGATATGCCCAAGGATATGCAGTATCCGATGATGAAGGATGAGACAGGGGAGGACTATCCTTTGACTTTTGTCTGTCAGGTGGACTGCAATGATATAGCTCCGTTTGATCCGGAGGGGCTTCTGCCTCACGACGGGATGCTTTATTTTTTCGCGGCTGTTGATGAATATCTCGGGTTTGATTCACCTGTGCACAACGGTGCTGGACGCTGGGAGAAAAAGACGGTTGTCGTTAAATATGCAAAGACGATCAATATGGAGACATTCGAGTCTTATATAATGGTGGATGAGGATGACGAGACGCTTACGTCTCCGGCATTGAAAATGGAGTTTGAGCATTGTGATGACTCCGCCGGAGGGCTTAAGCTGCTCGGTTCCCCTTCAGGTGATGATGCAAAGGAGAATATGGCTGATTTTGTCAATATCCTTCAGATTGAAGGGGGATGCGGGCTTCTGCAGGACCTTGCCTTTCCGGAGTCGGGGATTCTGAATGTGATGCTGAAGGCATCGGATCTCGGATTCCGCAACTGGTCCCGTGCTACAGGGTATCTCAGTCTTCGGTAATACCTTCATCGGAGCAGCTGAACTTCCTGTCGGCAAACAGTTCTGCCAAGCCTCCGATCTGTTTGAGCCTCAACAGTTCGTCTCTGTCCATACCGATATTGCGGAGTATCCATTCATCGGACATTCCTGATTTGGTGAGTTCAGAGACGATTCCGCTCATCAGCTCTACCGAATGTGTTCCCCTTGCCCGGTTGTGCCTTATCGTCGAGGCCATCCTTTCCGATATGTCCTTGTCGATTACGGATACGGGAAGCATTCCGTGCTCGCGTTCGTATATACGCTGCGATGTCTTCATTACCATATAGCGGTGGAATCCGTCGACTATTTCGTATGTGTCGGACTCTTTGCGGTAATAGCACACGCAAGGCATAGTGTATCCGTCCTCCCATATCGACAGTTCGAGAAGCTTCATCTCTTCCGGTGCCACGATATTGGGGTTGTAGCTGTTTGCTATGATCTTCTCCACGGGTACTGCAATTACTTTGTATACCGGGCTCTTATAGTTTTCCATCTTTCAGTGATTTATATTTTTCCATTACGGCTTTTCTGCGTTCCCGCTCCGGTTTCGTGAGTGAAAATCCCATATATTTGCAGATGTGGTCATTCTTCAATATGCAGATGCACATACGTTTGTATGTCGGTATTTCTCTGAATCCGGGAATGTCTATGTCGTCTATGTATTCCATACGTACGGGTTTCTTGTCCGTTTTGTATGAAGAGCTCTTTCCGACGGTGAATTTGACTCCTGCATTCCGGAGGTCCTCTATGGTCTTTTCGCTGAGGCAACCGCCGCGTGTGCTCCAGAACCGTCTGCTTACATTGAGTTTGCTGATATAGTTCTGCCTTGCTTCTTCAGGCAGTGTGTCAAGCAGGAAATACATATAGTCTTTCCAGGAGAAACCTTCAGGGCACTGGATTGATTTCCATCCCATTGCGGATGACTTCCCATATATTCCGGCGAAATTTACCCCGTTTACCCTGTTGACCATCCTGCCCCAGGTGTCCGGGTCTATGGCCTTGAAGACGTACCGGGTGGAGATGGCTTCTGAAATGAACGGGCTTG
>VSOK01000029.1 GCA_009774765.1 Bacteroidales bacterium | reverse complement strand
TAGCGGGGGAAGGACTCGAACCTCCGGCCTCCGGGTTATGAGCCCGACGAGCTACCAACTGCTCTACCCCGCGATATTGGATTGCAAAGGTAAGCATTATTTTTAAATCTGCAAATATTTTTCTGATTAATTTGATTCTTACGTATATTATGTATGGATCAGGGACATTCTATTTTGCTGGTTTTGAGGAGGCTATCATAAAGACTATGGCGGCCATTGTGAGGGCTATTCCGATGATGATGTTGACTGTGATGCTTTCACCGAATGCCAATGCTCCGACAAGTATGGCCGTAACCGGTTCGAATACCCCGAGTACGGAAGCCTTTGTCGCTCCGATCAGACGTGTTGATGCGGCCAGCGTTGCTGTGGATATTATGGTCGGAAGGATTGCGAGACAGACAAGGTTGGTCCAGGACGTCCATCCTGATATTCCCTGAATCAACGGATGTCCTGCCGTGAGGATATGTATGAAAAAGCATAATGACCCGGCGAGGAGGGCATAGAATGTCAGGAGCGTATTCGGGACTGTCCTCAGCCTGCGGCTTCTGTTGACGATCACTATGAACATTGCGTATGCGAGTGCCGAACTCACGGCCAATGCGACTCCGCTCCATTGGAATGTCTGGGGAGAGTCCGTCCTGCACAATATGATTACTCCGATGAAAGTCATTATTATGGCAAGCCATACCTGCCAGGTAGGGTAGACTTTCATAAACACCATAATTATGGCCACCAGCACAGGGTACAGGAATACAATGGTTGTGGCAAGACCTGACGGAATATATCTGTAGGCTTCAAACAGGCAGAAACTGCTTGCGGCAAACAGCATACCGAGGATAGACAGTCTCAGAAGCTGCTTTGAAGATACCTTGAAACTTAGTCCGCGGACAAGCAGCCATCCTCCGAGGATGAATACGGATATGAAATATCTGAAAAATAGGATCGTGTCCACATTTGCTCCGTCTCGCATCAGAGGGACTGCAAACAACGGGTTCAGACCGTATGTGACGCCTGTAGTGATTCCTGCGGCATATCCCGCAACCGACTCCTTGCTTAGTTTCGCCATCTTTGTATAAATATAAAACTCCGCCGGATATGCCTGGGCATATAAGACGGAGCTCAATTATATAAATAAAATTTATCCTATCAGAAAATCGAGTATGGCCTGGATATCATCTTTGCTGAAATTCTTCTGCTCACCGCTTGAAAGATTTTTCAGGTTGACCGTGCCGGCAGCGATCTCGTCGCCTCCAGTGATTGAAATGAACGGAATGGATTTCCTGTCCGCATATTCGAACTGTTTCTTAAGTTTGCCGGACTCCGGATATATTTCGCAGGATACTCCAGCCTCCCTCAGTCCTTTGACTATAGGGATCAGGTATTTCAACTCATCGGATCCCATATTCGCAAACAGGACCTTTGTCGTTGATTTGACCTCTGAAGGGAATTTGTCCAGACCCTTCAGTACATCATATATGCGGTCGGCTCCGAATGAAATTCCGACTCCGGACATATTCGGCAGCCCGAATATTCCAGTGAGATTGTCATAACGTCCTCCTCCGCAGATGCTTCCGATAGGGAAGTCCTTTGCTTTCACCTCAAAGATGGCTCCGGTGTAGTAGTTCAGACCGCGTGCAAGGGAAAGGTCTATTTCAACTTCCTGCTCTATGCCTGCCGCACCGATGAGTCCGAACAGCTCCTCAAGTTCCTCAAGCCCTTTCAGACCTGTATCCGAGACTATTCCGGATGCTGACCGGCCGTTCATAAGTTCACGCATAACTTCAATCTTTTCAGCTGTCGTGCCGCTGAGGGAGAGCACAGGGCGTATGACTTCCACAGCTGCGTCATCCAACCCTTTTTCCTTCATTTCCGCTTCCACCGCTTCAAGACCGATCTTGTCAATCTTGTCGATGGCTACTGTTATATCGACAACCTTGTCCGGGAATCCGCATATTTCAGACAGTCCTGTAAGAACTTTTCTGTTGTTTATTTTGATGAGGACATTCACGTCGAACAGACGGAATACCCTGTCGACTATCTGTACAAGCTCCAGTTCATTCAGAAGCGAACGTGAACCGATCACGTCCACATCGCACTGGTAGAATTCCCTGTATCTGCCTTTCTGAGGTCGGTCTGCACGCCATACCGGCTGAATCTGGTATCTTTTGAACGGGAATGAAATCTCATTCTGATGCTGTACGACAAATCTCGCGAACGGCACCGTCAGATCATAGCGGAGTCCTTTCTCGCATACTTTGAGAGAGAGGGCTTTGCTGTTGTAGTTGTCGCCTTCAATATGGTATTCAGAGAAGTCGATGCCTGAAAATGAATCTCCCGAATTGAGGATTCTGAACAGCAGCTTGTCACCTTCATCACCGTATTTTCCAAGAAGAGTGCTCAGATTCTCCATTGACGGAGTCTCTATCGGTGCGTATCCGTAAGTCTTGAACACGGAACGTATCGTGTCGAATATGTAGTTCCTTCCTGCCATTTCAGCAGGTCCGAAGTCTCTTGTACCTTTGGGTATGGAAGGTTTCTGTGCCATTTTTGCTGTAGAATTTTGGATTAAAAGGATATCCCGGGCAAGCCCGGGATGCCGATATTTCTGAAATGGGCTTATCCCGGTATGACCGGCCTGCCCTTGTACGCGAATTGTTATTTAAGTCTGTCGCGGAGTGCCTTTGCCTGCTCTTCATAGCCTGGCTTTCCAAGGAGAGCGAACATATTTTTCTTGTACGCCTCCACACCTGGCTGGTTGAACGGGTTGACTCCGAGGATATATCCGCTGATTCCGCAGGCTTTCTCGAAGAAGTAGAACAGTCCTCCGAGATTGAATTCATCGATTTTCTCTATTGATACGGAAATCTGAGGAACTCCTCCGTCTATATGAGCCAGCTTGGTTCCGAGTTCGGCCATTGCGTTGCATTCTTCCACATGCTTTCCTGTAAGGAAGTTGAGCCCGTCAAGATTCTGTGGATCATTTGCGATTGTCATATCGCGGTTGCTCTTCTCTACTGTTACAACAGTCTCCATCAGCATCCTTTCGCCGTCCTGGATGTATTGTCCCATAGAATGCAGATCTGTGGTAAAGCTTACGGATGCAGGGAAAATGCCTTTTCCGTCCTTTCCTTCGGACTCTCCGTAGAGCTGTTTCCACCATTCTCCGAGATACTGGAGCTTAGGGTTGTAGGATACAAGGATCTCCACTTTCTTGCCTTTGCTGTACAGAAGATTCCTTATGGCCGCGTATGCTATGGCAGGGTTCTCTTCGGAACGCTCTCCGCAGCATTTTTCCATCTCGGCCGCACCTTTGAGCATAGCTCTCATATCAAAGCCTGCAAGTACGATAGGGAGGATTCCCACAGGAGTAAGTACGGAGAAACGTCCTCCGACATTGTCCTCGATGACGAAAGTCTTGTAGCCTTCCTGTGTGGAAAGTGATTTAAGCGCGCCTTTGTGGGCGTCTGTGACAGCTACGATGCGCTCTGCTGCTTCTTTGGCTCCGTATACTGTCTCGATATATTGTTTGATAAGCCTGAATGCTACTGCCGGCTCTGTGGTCGTTCCTGATTTGGAAATCACCACTGCAGCGACATTTCTTTCCTTCATAAGGTCCATAAGTTCGCAGATGTATTCCTCGGAAAGATTGTGTCCTGCGAATACGATTTCAGGGCCGTTCTTGGATGCGAGCTGTTTTGCGAAAGAATGCGACAGCGCTTCGATTGCGCATTTTGCTCCGAGATATGAACCTCCGATGCCGATCACTACGACAAGGTCTACGCCTTTGGACGCCCAGAGGTCTTTTATAGCCTCGCATTCCGATATCAATGAGTCCGGTGTCTGTGTAGGAAGATGTTTCCAACCCAAGAAATCATTTCCTGCTCCGGTTTCACTTTCAAGTACATCAAAAGCTGAAAGAGCTTTTTCTACATATTCCTTATATTCTGCATCTTTTACAAAGGAGCTGCATCCTCCTGCATTTACCTTAATCATTGCTGTCAATTTTTTGTGTCGCAAAATTAGTTTTTTTATTTAAATTCTGTATATTTATAAGTTCAAATGTTAGAAACTGTTTAAATTTTATTCAAAAATTCTTTTATGGTCTTTTTGATAATGACAAGAATTTAAACAGCTTCTTAAAAGAATCTTCTAAAAGGTATGAGCAGAAAGTACAGTCCTAAAGTCTTTTCCTACCGTCTTGGCGGATTTGCCGCAATGGCGATGCCTCGTATGTTCTATTCTTCGGGTGGAGCACGCCTTGAAAGGCTTTTCAGGGAAAGCGCGGACCAGGAATATATTCTTGAAAGGGTGGATTATTACAATCGTATCAGCTCTCCTTTCAGTCTTCCTGAAGATGCCGTCACATTGCGTGAGATGGCCCGCGGGCGCAGACATTCCATCTACAGGATCGACTTGTGGAAAGGCACTCGCCATTTTGACCCTTCATTGAGAATCTCATACGAATTCGGGGATGTGAACTGGATTGAAAAGGTTCCTGTCATAACCAAAAGCCGCCCGATTTGTGACGGCAATTCCAACAATGTGATATTGAAGCTCGACATATGCCGCCATTTCAATTTCATTTCGGATCCGATTGCCTTCCGCGACAAGTCTGATATGGGAGTGTTCCGTGCCGACATCGGAGATGCGCAGAAGCAGAACAGGGCTGAGTTTATGCACAAGTGGTTCGGAAGCGGTATCTGTGACTGTGGAAGCATCAGAAATATGCCGGGGCTCCCTGATGAATGGATCAGGCCGAGGATGTCAATAGAAGAGCAGCTTAAGTATAAATACATACTTTCTCTTGAGGGCAATGACGTGGCGACGAGCCTCAAATGGATAATGAGCAGCAATTCGATCGCCGTGATGCCGAAACCGACCTGCGAGACCTGGTTTATGGAAGGCACCCTGCTTCCCGGAGTGCATTATATTGAAATAAGACCCGATTTCTCCGATCTTGACGAGAAACTTGAATACTATTCCTCACATCCGGAAGAGTGCCTCCATATCATTGACAATGCCCATAAATATGTCAGCCGCTTTACCGGTGACAACGATATCCGTGAGCAGATTATAGAGTATTTCGTGCTGAAGAAATATTTTGAACTTTCCGGACAGATCTGAGCCGGCTAAAGGTCTTCAAAATCATCTTCGGATTCATCTTCAAAATCAAATCCGAACTGTCCGGCGATATTTTCCGCGACATCATCCGGTACTTCATAGCTGAGTGAATCCCACAGCGTATCCATCTGGCGGCGGTCCTTTTTGGTCGGACGTCCCGCGCCTGGATCGCGTTTGAGGAAAAATGTCTCCACAGGATGCCTTAGCTTGTCCAGTTCCTCCTGTGGAGTTATATTCTCGGCATAATTGGGGACCAGTTTGGCTCCCTGACGCTTCTCGACAAGAGCCAATACTTTGTATGTGAATGCTATAGGGCCTTTACGGGCGGTTATGATGTCTCCGGGCTTTATTGATTTGGATGGCTTGATGTCATTGCCGTTGACCCGTATCTTGCCGCCTTTGCAGGCGTCTGTCGCTTCGCTCCTGGTCTTGAATACCCTGATGGCCCACAGATATTTGTCTATTCTGACTTCCATTTCAGATGTCTTTTCGGATTGTCCTGATCAGTTGTGATGATGGATGACCACAGGTGCAATGCTCGTGGCCGCATTCGTCTTCATCGCAGTCTTCACCGCAGCATTCATCATCAAAGTCTTCGTCCTCCATTCCTTCGTAGTCTTCTCCTTCGAGGTACGGATCAGTGTCAGGATTGATGTATTCATCCATTTCTTCCGATTTTTCTATCATTGCTTCCAGAAGCTCGGAGTCCCTGTCTACAGGAACTATGAAGAAATCCGGCATATCTGCAGGGATGAGTACTGTTTCCCCTTTTTTGAGGCGGTAGCTTTCCGTAACCTTTTCCCCGTTGCCGTTCGTGGAAGGTATCTGGATGTCAACTTCGCCTTTTATGCAGATGTAGATTATGAATCTTCCGAATTTCTCTGTATAGATATGAAGCGGATCTGACACTTTCAGCTTGTTGACAGTGAACTGCGGGCTCTGGACGAGCTTTTGTACGATTTCGTCCTGGTGGTCGTGTCCGCAGCTGTCATCGTGATGGCCGTGGTGCCCTGCATTGTGGTGGCTGCAGTCGTGTTCTGCCTTGATATACAGGCTTTCATCGAATCTGCTGTAGTTGATCAGGTCTATCGCTTCTTCAAGGTGCATCTCACGTGCTGTCTGAGGGTTGAATTCGCGTCCCCAGTCGTACAGTCTGAAAGTAAGGTCGGATGACTCCTGTATTTCCGCTATGAGAAGTCCTCCGTCGGCTGCGTGGACGGTTCCCGGGGTGATGTACAGTGAATCTCCCTTCTTTGGATATATGACGTTGAGTATCTCTTCGACAGTGCCGTTGTGGCATCTGTCATAGAGTTCCTGTGCAGACACCTCGCGGTTGAAGCCGGCATAGATTTTTGCTCCGGGAGCGGCATCCAGAATATGCCAGATCTCGCTTTTCCCGAGTGCGTCGTAACGCTGCTCCGCGATTTCGTCGTCAGGGTGCACCTGTACGGACAGCCTGTCCTGGATATCAAGGAATTTTATGAGCAGCGGAAACTGCCTGCCATAATATTGGTATATGTCTTCTCCGACTATCCTTTCAAGATATGTCTCCATCAGGTCGCTGATGGTGTTGCCTGCAAGCCATCCGTTGGCCACTACGGAATCCTCAAATCCCATATCGGCTATTTCCCAGCTTTCTCCGATCCTGTCTTTTGAGGTCAGTGCGGTCTCGTTTCCGTCATCATCGACTTCAACAAGTTCCTTTCCGAGTTTTTCTATGAGATTGCTTCCTCCCCATACTCTTTTTGACGGTATCGGGATGAATTTCAACGGGTATAGCTGCTTCTTTATTTCCATATATCTTCGTTTCGTAATAAATCGCTGCAAATTTATAAAATAAATTGCAAGCCGAGCGAAGAAGCTGAATTTATTCAGATTCTTCCGAGGCGCAGCATTTATTGTAAAGCGCAAGCTTTAAAATAAACATTTAAGCCGAGAGCGGAGGACAAATTTATTTGTACTCTTCCGAGGCGGTAGTGATTGCGTGCAGAGTCTGTAATAGGGTGGGGTCTTGTAAGTTGTTGAAGTCCAATATTTTACAAACAAGTATATCTGTATATTGATATACTTGTTTGCAATTGCTTTGTAACCAGCGGCTTACAGAGACCCACCTGGGTTTTGCGGACAATCCGATATATTTATGGACACAGGCTTTTCCCGGTAAATCATCTTCCCGATGGGGTATTCTCCCTTGTGGCAATCTTTCCGGTTTGTGATCTTCCCTGTGGACCATTCTCCAGGTGACATCTTCCCGGCTGCCATTTCAATATTGTTTTGTCGGTGGCCGGTTCAAAACAAAACGACAGCCTGTGATACAAAAACGGCTGCCGCGGAATCCGCAGGCAGCCGTCATTATTTACACTTCGTAATTGCTTCGATTAGAGGGCTTTGCCGTCTGAACCGAGAACATTGATGATCTTGTGCATATAGAGCTTCTTCATATTCTCACGTGCAGGTCCGAGATATTTGCGAGGGTCAAACTCAGCTGGTTTCTCAGCGAATACCTGACGGATAGCAGCTGTCATTGCAAGACGTGAGTCAGAATCGATGTTGATTTTGCATACAGCGGATTTAGCTGCCTGACGGAGCCAAGGCTCTGGAATTCCGATTGCAGCTTTGAGTGCGCCGCCGAATTTGTTGATGGTTGCAACTTCGTCCTGAGGAACTGATGAAGAACCGTGGAGAACGATAGGGAATCCAGGAAGCTCTTTCTCTACACCCTCGAGTACATCGAATGCAAGCATAGGAGGTACGAGAAGACCTGTCTCAGGATCTGTAGTACACTGCTCTGGAGTGAATTTGTATGCTCCGTGTGAAGTTCCGATTGAAATTGCGAGAGAGTCGCAGCCTGTCTTTGTAACGAAGTCCACAACCTCCTCTGGTTTGGTGTATGTGTGGTGGTCTGAAGAAACCTCATCCTCAACACCTGCGAGAACTCCGAGCTCACCCTCTACAGTTACATCGAACTGGTGTGCATAGTCAACGACTTTCTTTGTGAGAGCTACGTTCTCGTCGTATGGAAGGTGAGAACCGTCGATCATCACAGAAGAGAAGCCCATATCTATACAGCTCTTGCAAGTCTCGAATGAATCACCGTGGTCAAGGTGAAGAACGATCTGAGGGTTCTCCCAGCCAAGCTCTTTTGCATACTCTACAGCTCCTTCAGCCATATAGCGGAGAAGAGTCTGGTTTGCATACTGGCGTGCTCCCTTTGAAACCTGGAGGATTACAGGTGATTTTGTCTCAGCTGCAGCCTGAACGATAGCCTGGAGCTGCTCCATATTGTTGAAGTTGAATGCAGGGATAGCATACCCGCCGTCAATTGCCTTTGCAAACATCTCTTTGGTGTTCACAAGACCGATTTCTTTGTAAGATACCATAATCTATATTATTAAATGAATTTCTCAGTTTCAAAAAACATTTCGAAAGAATCCGTTTTTCAGGAATCCCGGCAAAAATAACTATTTTTGGCGAAATAATAAGAAGCTCTCTGATTTTTTTGCTGAGAGTTGTCCCGTGCCGCTGAAAAGAGGTGTGTATGTTTGATGTTTTAGGGATTACCAAAGGATAAATTTTGTATTTTTGCGGCGGAAATTTGACTATAACCTTCAGGACAATCAGATTATGGACAACAACAAAGTCATTATATTCTCGGCCCCTTCCGGTGCCGGCAAGAGTACGATCGTGAACCATATACTCAAGCTTCATCCGGAGATAGAGTTCTCTATATCAGCCACATCACGCGCTCCAAGAGGCGAAGAGAAGCACGGAAGGGAATACTATTTCTTCTCTGCGGATGAATTCCGAAGGATGATTGCGGAAGACAGATTCGTGGAATACGAAGAAGTCTATCCTGGATCCTTCTACGGGACCCTGAAGTCTGAAGTGGAACGCATCTGGGCCAAAGGCCATATAATCGTGTTCGACATAGATGTCAAGGGAGGAGTCAACATAAAACGCATTTTCGGCGACAAGGCATTCTCGGTATTTATCCAGGCCCCGTCGGTGGAGGAATTGCGCAAAAGACTTGTAGGACGCGGGACCGACTGTGCCGAGGCGATTGAAAAAAGGGTGGCAAAAGCTGCTTCTGAAATGGAATTTGCAGCAGGGAAATTTGATTATATCCTTGTCAATGACGACCTTGACAAGGCTTTTGCTGAGGCGGAAAAGGTTGTTGACCAATTTGTCGCAAGATGAGAACCGCAGTCTATTCCGGATCTTTCAACCCTCTGCATATAGGGCATAAGGCCATTGTGGAGTACCTTATCGGGAATATGGATTTTGATATGGTATACCTTATCGTATCTCCAAAGAATCCTCTTAAGGATACTGTTGAAGCCGGATCAGGCAGGGCGCGCTATATGGCCGCTCTTGAGGCGGTCAGGCGCTACGGTGATCTTCGTGTGAAAGTCGATGACATAGAGCTTGATATGCCCCCGCCCCAATATACCATAGACACGTTGGATGCCCTTCAGGCAAGGGAGCCTGGCAATACGTTCGTTTTTGTCATGGGGGCAGACAATCTTGCCGATATACATAGGTGGAAAGATTACCGGAGGATTCTGACAGATTACGGAGTCGTGGTATATCCGCGTGAAGGAGTCCGCCTGGAGGAGGTCAGGGATGCTCTGATGCGGGAATCCGGAGATTACAGGATAAGCATTGCTGACGCGCCTATGGTCAATATATCTTCAACGGAACTGCGTAAGGCGATGGCGGAAGGAATCGACGTGTCGGACTGTCTTATGTAATCAGTTCCATAGGAGACGGAGTCAGCATCATATTTTTCACAATAAAGTTCCCATATCATAATGGATCCGAAAGAAAGAATTGAAATAGAGAGGAAATTCCTCGTTGCCGACAGCTCGTTCAGAGAGGCTGCTTCTGATTCCCGCCATATTGTTCAGGGATATATCTGCCGTGACAAGGAGCGTACGGTAAGAGTCAGGATATCAGACGGCAGGGGGTATCTGACGATAAAGGGTGCCGGCAGCCGGAGCGGACTCAGCCGTTATGAATGGGAGAAGGAAATCCCGTCGGAAGAGGCCCGGGAACTTCTGGAGCTGTGCGACGGAGGCTTCATCGACAAGACAAGGTTTATCGTCCCGTTCTGCGGCAATGTGTGGGAAGTGGATGAGTTCCACGGAGACAATGAAGGTCTGCTGCTTGCCGAGATTGAATTGTCTTCGGAGGATGAGGCTTTTGAACTGCCGTCCTGGTGCGGAACGGAAGTGACCGGGGACAGCCGCTATTACAATTCAATGCTTTCAGCTCGCAGGCAGGCTTCTGATTTTCTTCCCTGAAATCACAGTGGGCCGGAATACGCTCCGGAAACCTGAATTATATGCGGAAATTGGCGTTTTGATAAATTTTCAGGGCTTTGTGTCAAAAATTACTAACCGTTCCAGTGTATTTAAGGTTAATTTTGCACCGTTGAAAACCGATTACACTGAAACTATATGTTGAAATCAGCTTTATCCGCGTCAAGACCACTTCTGCTGTGTTCTGTATGGATGGCACTTTCTGTGGTATCCTCTTGCTCAAATTATGAGTTCGCATCCTATTATGACGGTCTTCCGTTTGAAATGGAGAATGTCTCACGTCCTTCCATACCTTCGCTTGAAGTCTGCATAACTGACTTCGGAGGCATAGGAGACGGCAGGACCTTGAACACTGACGCATTTGCGGAAGCGGTAGACTATCTTGCCGGTATGGGAGGAGGACACCTTGTGGTCCCTCAGGGAGTATGGCTTACAGGCCCTGTAACACTCAAGGACAATATCGACCTGCATATTACCCCTCAGGCAGTGCTTCTTTTTTCTTCCGACAGAAGTCTGTATCCGATAGTTGAGACTGTGTTCGAAGGTCTTGACACCAGGCGGTGCATATCTCCCGTCAATGCCGACGGCGCAAAGAACATTTCCATCACAGGAGGAGGTACCATAGACGGCAACGGGGATGACTGGAGACAGGTCAAACGCTCCAAAGTGACATCGGGCCAATGGAAGAGCCTGATTGCGAAGGGAGGCTTTACCGATGACAGGAACACCGTATGGTATCCCGATTCTTCTTCATTCAGGGGCTCTGTTGTAAGCGATGCGTTCAATGTGCCGCAGGGAATGGAGTCTGACGAGGACTGGGAATCGGTCAAGACATATCTCAGACCTGTTATGATCGGTCTCAAGAATTG
This sequence comes from Bacteroidales bacterium, assembly GCA_009774765.1. Classification (GTDB taxonomy): domain Bacteria; phylum Bacteroidota; class Bacteroidia; order Bacteroidales; family UBA932; genus Cryptobacteroides. The sequence continues at coordinate 21,982 of VSOK01000029.1, read as the reverse complement.
TGAGAATGTGTTGCTGGAGGACTGTCTTTTCCAGAATTCACCTTGCTGGAATATCCATCCTCTGATGTGCCGTAATGTGATAATAAACAATATAAGTGTACGTAATCCTTGGTACTCGCAGAACGGTGACGGTATTGACATCGATTCCTGCGAAGATGTGCTGCTGATAAATTCGACATTTGATGTCGGGGACGATGCGATATGCATCAAATCAGGAAAGGATGAGGACGGGCGAAGACGTGCCAGGCCGTGCCGCAATCTGATTGTGGAGAACTGTACCGTATTCCACGGGCACGGAGGTTTTGTCGTGGGCAGCGAAATGTCCGGAGGAGTGGAGAACATTTCAGTGAAGGACTGCCGTTTCCTCGGGACCGATGTCGGGCTGCGCTTCAAAAGCTGCAGAGGACGTGGCGGTATTGTACGGAATATCCATATTTCTGACATCGTGATGATGAACATACCGACCGAGCCTCTTCTTTTTGATTTGCATTACGGAGGGAAATCTGCCGTAGAGGCTGCTGAGGACGGCGTTTCCGGGTATGATATCGTTATGGTCGGAGCGGATGAGACCACTCCGGAATTCAGGGACATTTATATAAATGACATAATATGCAGCGGTGCGTCCAGGGCTATGTATTTCAACGGAATACCGGAGAAGAACATATCGGGAATATTTGTGGAGGACTGCGAAATCGTCTCCGACAGGGGGGCTGACATCCGCTATTCTGACGGCGTGACATTGAAAAATGTCCGGATACGCCAGTCCGTGGGCGAAGGGTTTGTACTTGCCAACTGCCGCAATGTAACGATGACCGGCTGCAGTGACGCATCCTCTGACGGCACTGTGAGCGTAAAGAAATACAACTCGTCTGACGTGACGGTTGAATAATTTCTCATAGAATGTCTTAATGCGGAAATATATGTTGTGTTTTCGTAATCTGTTGAATTTCATAGTATCATAACAATAATGAAACTCTGGTTTTTTTCTGCAGTATGCCTGCTTCTTATGAATTCCGCGGTGACGGAAATGTCTGCCGGTGACAGGATTGTCCTGCGTCTTATGGGTGATTCCACTATGGCTGACAAGGACCTGTCTGCTCAGAATCCTGAGCGCGGATGGGGGCAGAGGCTGAAATCACATCTGGACACCAATGTAGTGATAGTCAATTATGCCCAGAACGGGAGGAGCACCAAAAGTTTTCAGGACCTCGGATTGTGGGACAAGGTGAAAGCCGACCTGAAATCAGGCGACTGGCTTTTTATACAGTTCGGGCACAATGACTCCAAGGCTGATGATCCGGCACGTTACGCGCCTGCATACGGCGCATACAGCGACAATCTGCGCACATTTGTGGAGTATGCCCTTTCTGCCGGTGCTAAACCGGTGCTTTTCACCCCTGTCTCGCGCAGGTGGTTTGATGACAGAGGAATGCTTAAGAAAGACTGCCACGGGGATTATCCTGCTGCTGTATGCCGGATTGCGGAAGAATACGGTCTGCCGATGGTAGACGCCAATTCGATTACTCAGGAGTGGCTTGAATCTCTCGGGGATGAACCTTCAAGACAATATTATATGTGGGTTGAAAAGGGGACCAGCCCTCGTCATCCGGACGGCAAGGTGGACAACACTCATACGAATGTGGCAGGCGCGAGGAAAATTGTGGAGCTTCTGCTTCCTGCCATCACTGATGTCATACCTGAACTGAAGCCTCACGTGCTGAATTATGACTTTGTCGTGGCGAAAGACGGCAGCGGAGATTTTTTTACAGTGCAGGAGGCTGTGGATGCCGCTCCTGACTACTGCAAGCAGGATGAGACTACCGTCTATATAAAGAATGGTATCTACAATGAAAAGGTGACCATACCGGCCAATAAGCAGAAACTTCATCTGATAGGGCAGGATGCAATGGAGACCGTGATAACCTGGAGCGACTATGCCCAAAAAATCGGCTCTACAGGCTATCCTATGGGGACTTCAGCGACATCGACCGTCTTTCTGTATGCCGATGATTTCCTTGCCGAGAACATCACGGTGGAGAATGCCTCAGGAGAAGGAAAGGAGATAGGGCAGGCATGTGCCATCACTGTGGATGCGGACCGTGCCGCATTTGTCGGATGCCGTTTCATTGCCAACCAGGATACCATATATACTTATGGGAAGGGGCAGAGGCAATACTTCAGAAACTGCTGGATAGAGGGGACGACAGATTTCATTTTCGGATATTCGACCGCATATTTTGACGGATGTACAATCCTCAGCAAAAAGGACAGCTATGTCACTGCGGCCTCAACTGTCAAAGGACAGAAATACGGATATGTTTTCCGTGACTGCCGCCTGATTGCGTCTGACGGTGTTGCCAAGGTTTATCTCGGGCGTCCCTGGAGACCGTACGCAAAGACAGTTTTCATAAATTGTGAACTCGGAGGACATATCCTGAAAGAGGGATGGCACAACTGGAACAAGCCATACGCCGAGAGGACTGCTTTCTATGCCGAATATGGCAGCACAGGGGAGGGAGCCGCGTCTGCAAAGGAGCGTGTTAAATGGAGCCGTCAGCTTAAGGAGAAGGAACTTGGAGACTATTCTCCGGATAAAGTGCTTGATACGGAATCCGAGATAGACAAGAACGGGGAATCCGTGAAGGTGAGATGGTATTTCGGTGATTTGTTCTAAATTTGTGTATTTGAGCTTCGCTCATATAAACGTCATTTGACATACGGTTTTCTATGACAGCGCGAAATATCTCCGGAAAAAACATTGGAATGACAGTCATCATATTGATTATGACGGCTTTGTCCTTGTATGCCGGTAATGCGGAATCTGCCGTCTGGACTTCGGACGGAAGGGATTTCATCTTTGACCACTATTCTTCGGACAACGGGCTTCCGCACAATTCTATAGGGGATATCCATCAGGACAGCAGAGGATATATCTGGGTCTGTACCTGGTATGGGCTGAGCCGGTTCGACGGCAACAGCTTTGTCAGCTACACTATGCTTCCGGGCGATTTCAACAACCTCACGCACAGCAGGATGCTCTCTATGGACGAGGATGTCAACGGTTTTTTGTGGCTGAGGACATACGATTACAGGCTTTACCGTTTTGACCCGGATTGTGAAAAATTCGTCGCCGTACCTGATGAACTTGAATATTTCGCCGGGAACGGCAATCTGAAGGTCAACGTGTTCCACAGTGACAGCAAAGGAAACGCCTGGATAGCTATACCCGGAATGGGACTTTTCCGTATAGACAGCGGACTTTCTGTCAACAGGATTGTAAGCAAGACAGGCAATGCCATCGGTACTGACGTGAAGTCTGTCTATGAGGATTCGGAAGGATGCATCTATGTCGTGTCGGACGCAGGACTGGCTTCTGTAACCGATGATGTTCCGGTACTGCTGTCGCGTGATTCGGATGTGGAGGGTTTCTGCGAATTCGGGGACAAACTCTATTTTGCAGGCAGCGGAGAGATTACTGTAATAGACAGGAACAGGGGCACCCTTCCGAGAGTCAGCCTTTCGGAATATGGTGCCGGAGGTTTTGCCGATATGACAGTCACTGGATCCGGTGATTCACGGGAACTCTATCTGGGCTTCCGTGACGGCACTGTCGCCAGAATGGATACCTTGACTATGAGTCTTGCTGCAAGGCGTGAGGACATCGGCCGCATCCGTTATCTTTTCCCGGACAGCGGCGGACTGCTCTGGATCGCTACCGACCGTACTGGCATATATTCCTACAACCCATCAAAAGACAGTTTCCGCAGGTACCGCCATTCGCGTAATGTGATGTCCTATTATTCGGATACCCTTGCCAATGTGCTGGAGCGTGACGGGAGGACCTGGGTAAAGATGAACAACTATGGCTTCGGATACTATGACAGGGATACGGATGAGATAATTCCTCTTAAAAACGTCAAGGAGCAGCCTGACTGCCGTTTTATGAACGGTGTGGCCTGCTTCGAGGTGGACCGTTCCGGAGTATTGTGGATGTCCACTGTGCAGCGCGGCCTGGAGCGTGTGACCCTTATCTCGTCGAATGTCGATGTCATTGTGCCTCCGACGCATTCGGATGACAATCTTGCGGCCTCGGAAGTACGCGCCATGTTCAGGGACAGCAGGGATAATGTATGGGTGGCCACCAAGAGCCGTGAACTTTACCGGTACAGCCCGGATATGGGCAGCTGTGTGCGCTTCCCGGATACTGCTTCCGGAGATTTGGGAGTCATATATACGATCTATGAGGACAATTCAGGAAATATATGGCTCGGGACCAAAGGGGACGGGCTTGTAAGGATGACTCCTTCGGGGGACGGGTATGTCTACAGGCGTTTCAGGCACGACCAGTACCTGCGTTCATCGCTGAGCTCCGACAATATATATTCAATCTGTCAGGACAGGGACGGAAAAATGTGGTTCGGCACATTCGGTGGAGGGCTGTCAATGCTGGAGTCTCCTGATTCTGAAGAGTTTCATAACATATATAACAATTTTCCTGATTATCCTGTAGAGTACGGGGACCGTGTGCGTTATGTGCATTGTATGCCTGACGGAAGGATGCTGGTGGCGGCGGTCGGCGGACTGATGTGGTTTGACCCGTCGGAGCAGCCGGAGAATATGGTTTTCCATTCATCCAGAAAAGTTCCAGGTGATATCCATTCGGCAGGTACCAATGACATCATATACATTTTTTCCGGGAAGCAGGGGGATACCTATCTTTGTACGTTCGGAGGAGGCATAGACAAGATACGTTTTGATGAAGCCGGAAATCCGAGTTTTGACATTATGAGCACAGCGGACGGTCTTGCGAGCAATATAATCCTGTCTGCTGTGGAGGATGACGACTCCGACCTGTGGATCGCTTCCGAAAGGGGCATATCCAAGATAGACGGCAGGACGCGTGCCATTACCAACTATACGCGTTATGAGGGAATACCTCCTACGACATTCAGCGAAGCCACATGTACATCACTTCCTGACGGGACCATATTGTTCGGTACTCTCAACAATGTCTACAGGATTGATCCTCAGTCGTTCCGCTATCCTGCCGATGACTGTCGTCTTGTGATTTCAGGGATGAATATAGACGGCCGCAGAGTGCCTGTGAACGGAAATGTGACTGTGCCTCACGACTATTCCTATTTCAGGATAGATTTCGCCTCCCTTGATTTCAGGATAAACGGACGTCTGAATTATTCATACAGGCTTGAGGGATATGACAAAAACTGGGTCTCCGCGTCAGAGGCCAGAAATGTGACATATTCAAGGATACCTCCGGGAAAATACAATTTTGTGGTGTCCGCATCGTCATCCGAGGGTTCTGTGCCTGCCGAGACTGTCAGCCTCGGCATAAGAGTGCGTTCTTCCGTATGGCTTTCGGCTGTTGCCAAGCTGATATATTTCATTGTGGGTATCCTGCTGCTGGCTGTGCTTGTCAGAATGTTCTATACTTCCGTGAAACTGCGCAACAAAGTGCAGCTGGAAAAGGATCTTAATGATGTGAAAGTCAGATTCTTCACTAATATATCGCACGAGCTGCGCACTCCGCTTACGCTGATTCTGGGCGGAATAGACGACATCAGCAAGGGTATGGACAAGGGTGACCGGAATGAATACAGTGTAAACCTTGTGTACAAGAATGCCAAAAGGATGATGACGCTTGTGAACCAGCTGCTTGACATAAGAAGGATTGTGAGCGGAAAGATCAGGCTGAAGGTCAGGCAGATAGATATTGTCGGACTTCTGAAGGAGGTCTATAACGACTTCAAGGATATGGCGTCCGAGAGGCAGATAGAGATGAGGATGACGCATTCTGTGGATTCTCTTATGGTATGGGGTGACGCTATGAGGCTTGAGGCGTTGATCTACAATCTGCTTTCCAACGCATTCAAATATACTTCCGACGGAGGGCGCATCGAAGCCGGAATATTCTGGCGTGAAGGGGATAGGGAGTTTACCATAATGGTGAAGGACAACGGGATAGGCGTGCCGAAAGAGAAGCAGAAAGCTATATTCGAGCCGTTCATACAGGCTTCTGATTCTGCGTTCAGCGGTATGGGCAGCAGCGGCATAGGCCTGTCGTTCTGTAAGGAAATCGCCGACATACACGGGGGAAGCATCTGGGTTGAAAGCGAGAAAAACAACGGTGCGGCCTTCTATGTCAGGATTCCTGTCGACAGGGATCATTTTTCTGAGGAGACAGCGGAATTCATAGAGGAGAACAATGCCGCTGTCAATGAAGGGGAGTCATACGGCCTGAGCAAATACAGGCTTGAGCCGGCATATCCTGCAGGGGCGAAAAGGGTGCTTGTGGTCGAGGACAATGCCGAGTTGAGGATTTATATATACAACAATCTATGCGACAGGTATGAGGTGAAGGATGCTTCCAACGGAAAGGAGGCGCTGGGAATTGTCGGCAGCGGATGGATGCCTGATATGGTGGTCACAGATCTGATGATGCCCGAGATGGATGGCATAGAGCTGATCAACCATATACGCAATGACTTCAATACCAGTCATATCCCTATAATAATGTGTACCGCCAAGCACGAGAACGATACTCATCTTAAGGCTATGCGGTATGGTGCGGACGGGTATATCGCCAAACCGTTCACTATGGAGCTTCTTGTGGCCAGGATGGAAAACCTGTTTGAACGCCGTCGCGGAATAGTGGCGAATATGGCTTCTGATTCTTCTTCCGGGGGGGGCAGACCTTCAAAAGTAAAGCTGGCTCCAGAAGAAGTTGTCATAACCGACAGGGATGAGGAACTGATAAACAAAGTCCTTAAATGGCTCGAGGACAATGTGGCTGACGCTGAAATAACGGTGGATCAGCTGGCTGCCTACGTGGGTATGGGAAGGACCTCCATGTACAACAAGATAAAAGGCCTTACAGGCAAGTCGCCTGTGGAGCTTATACAGGCTTTCAGACTTGAAAAGGCTACATTCTATCTCAAGAGCGGACAGTTCTCCGTGTCGGAGACATCATATAAGGTCGGATTCTCCGATCCCGGATATTTCTCGCGTTCGTTCAAGAAGCATTTCGGGATGTCTCCGGCCGACTACATCAAAGAAAACAAAGCTTAATATTTATTATGAAACTGATAAAGAGTCTTTTGTGCTGCACGGCTGTGTTCGCCGCATCATTTTGCTCAGATGCTTCGGACTATGGCTTCATCAGGGATATAGAGCCTTATTCGGTCAGGATGATGCTGTCCGAGATGGCGAGGAATCCTCAGGCTGTCTATCTGGACGCCCGCGCGGGGGAGCGAAAATGGAACTATACCACAGGGCTTGAACTTAAATCCTTTCTGGATGTGGCATACCGCTATGAACTGGATTATGCGGTGGATTATGTCAAGGAATGGGCTGATACTATGGCTGCCGATGACGGGAAGGTCTATAAATACAAACTGTCGAATTATAATGTGGACCATATATGTCCGGCAAGGATATATTTCGACCTGTACAGGATATACGGTGACAAAAAATACCGGCGTGTACTGCGTAATATAAGAGAGCAGCTTGATTCCCAGCCGCGTACGGCTACGGGAGAATTCTGGCATAAGCAGATATATCCTCATCAGGTCTGGCTGGACGGGCTTTATATGGCATTGCCGTTTTATGCCCGGTATACATCTTCGTTTACGCCAAAGGCCGAAAGGGATTCTCTTTACCGGGATATTGTCCACCAGTTTGCCGCTGCCGCAGAAAATACATTCGACCCGGTGACGGGGCTTTTCCGCCATGCCTGGGACGAGTCCAGGTCGATGTTCTGGGCTGATCCGGTTACGGGCCAGTCTGCACACGCCTGGGGACGCGCCAACGGCTGGTATGCAGTGGCTCTTGTTGAGGTGCTTGACATAATGCCGAAAAACACTCCAGGCAGGGATATGCTTGCGGAACAGCTTGAATATCTGCTTACTGCTGTAGAACGATATTCTGATCCTCAGACAGGTATGTGGTATCAGGTTCTGGACTGTCCAGGACGTGAGGGCAACTATCTGGAATCCACAGCTTCAGCAATGTTTGTATATGCGGCTCTCAAAGGTGCAAGGATGCGCTGCCTCGCTCCGCAATGGCGCGACAAGGCTATGGATCTGTACCGCAGGCTGATAGATACTTTCATCAGGGAAAACGGGGACGGGACAATTTCAATGACTTCGTGCTGTTCGGTGGCCGGACTCGGAGGAAAGCAGATGCGCAAAGGGGACTATGCCTATTATCTGAGCGAACCTGTAATAGATAATGACTGCAAAGGGGTAGGTCCGTTCATCTGGGCGTCTCTGGAGTATGAGGCTATGAACAATATCGACTACAGATATGACGGAAGGACTGTCAGGGACGGTGTGCCTGTGATTGAGGCTGTGGAGGTCAGGCGTCCTGCTTTTGACGGTGCGATTGGAGGAGGAATGTATACGCAGGGAGGACGTGGAGGAAAGGAGTATGTCGTGACTTCCCTTGAGGATACCGGCGATCCGGGCACATTCCGGTATGCCGTGGAGGCCGAGGGGGCGAGAACCGTTACTTTTGCCGTATCGGGGGACATACATCTGAAGAAGCCTCTGGTGATAAAGTCCCCATTTATAACAGTTTTGGGGCAGACTGCTCCCGGAGACGGGATTACAGTCAGGGATTACGGTGTATATATAGCTGCTGATGAGGTAGTTTTACGTTATATGCGCTTCCGTATGGGCTCTGCCTCCGGAGTTGAGGATGATTCTTTGGGAGCAAGGCATTGCAGTAATCTTGTCATAGACCATTGTTCGGTAAGCTGGGCTACGGATGAGAATGCTTCATTCTATGCCAACAGGAATATGACCGTGCAATGGTGTATAATATCGGAGGCGTTGAACAGCTCCGTGCATCATAAGGGACAGCACGGATATGGTGGAATCTGGGGAGGACGCAATGTGACGTTCCATCACAATCTTATAGTGTCCAACAACAGCCGCAACCCGCGTTTTGACCATCCGGCCGTCTATAGCGGGGATGACCTTCTTTTCAGACGTGGTACGGTGGAGTTCGTGAACAATGTCGTCTTCAACTGGGGGATGAAGGCCATCTATGGAGGTGAAGAAGGATGGTTCAATGTGACCGGAAACCTGTTCAAGGCAGGTCCGGCGACTAAGAATATTGACGGAAGGTATCTCGAGTTCTACACTTCGGAAAGCACATCCCTGATTCCGGGGGCGTTCTATATTGAGGACAATGTCTATGACGTGTCGGCCGTAAGGAAAGGGAATGCCTATGGTAAGATGCCTGAATATGACAAGATTGCAAAGAATGCGGAGATATATTCGGAACGCTCCGCAGACCGGCCTTATCCGTCCCGTTGTCCGGTGGTTCCGGAACCTGTCGGGTTAGCCTACAGAAAAATTCTCAAGGATGCCGGGGCTTCTGCCGTAAGGGACGCCATTGACAGGCGTATCGTGAAGGAAGTGAAGACAGGTAAGGTCGCTTTCAGAGGTTCGGTGACCGGACTCCCGGGAATAATAGATTCAGAAAACGATATAAGATGAAACGATTGACAATGCTGATGGCGGCCATACTTATGGTTTTTGGCTGCGAAAAGCCTGTGGCAGGGCTTCCTGATGGTCCGGATACAGAAAATCCAGGCAAGCCGGATGTTCCGGAAGGCGTTTATGAGGCAATGAAAATTCCTGCCCATGAGGACATTCATGGTGCCGTGCTTGCTTTCCCCGGTGCCGAGGGAGGCGGAATGTACACTTCCGGAGGGCGCGGCGGCAGGATTATACGTGTCACCAATCTCAATGACAGGGGGACAGGATCCCTCAGAGCCGCAGTGGAGGCGAGCGGGAAAAGGACCGTGGTATTCGATGTGGCCGGGACTATCAGTCTCGATTCTCCGTTGAGGATAAAGAACGGTGACCTTACCATTGCCGGACAGACCGCCCCGGGGGACGGAATCTGTATAAGGAACTACGCCACGGTCGTGGATGCCGACAATGTTATAATCAGATTCGTGCGTTTCAGGCTTGGCGACAAAGGACCGGATGCAGGGGACGGGGAAGATGCCGTTTGGGGAAGATACCACAACGATATCATCCTGGACCATTGCTCGATGTCATGGTCGATCGATGAATGCGCCTCGTTCTATGGAAATGAGAATTTCACTATGCAGTGGTGTATCCTGACGGAAAGTCTGAGAAATTCCGTACATGGAAAGGGAAACCACGGCTATGGAGGAATCTGGGGAGGAAAGAATGCGTCTTTCCATCACAATATGCTCGCCAACCATCAGAGCCGCAATCCGCGTTTCGACCATCCGGAAATATACCAGGACAAGACTGCCCCGAAACGGAGGGGATATGTGGACTATCGGAACAACGTCGTTTACAACTGGGGCGACAATTCATCATACGGCGGAGAAGGCGGAACTTTCAATATGGTGAACAATTACTATAAGAAGGGGAAGGCTTCAAAGGACAGGAACTATTTCCTTGACGCGAACGGGATATATACTTCCAACGGAACTTCTTACGGCTATCCGGACCTGTATCTTTCCGGAAATGTGTATGTGGGAAAAGACAACCTCACAGCTGACAACCTGAAAGGTGTCTATTGGCATGACCATAAGACCAATACTCCTCCTGACGCTTCAAAACTGGTTGCTTCGCTTATGGACATAACAGGTCCTGACGGTAAGGTGTGCTATACTTCAACACATTCTGCTGAGGACGCTTTCGGGAAGATATGCGAGGTAGGAGGAGCTTCATTGAGACGCGATGAGGTCGATGCCAGGGCCTGCAATGACGCGAAGTCAGGTACACCTTCGTTCAATGACGGAGGCAATGGAAGTACAGGCGGCCTTGTGGACACCCAGGACGCTGTAGGAGGGTGGCCGGAACTGACTGCGACTGAGGAGGAGATGGCGATGACAAAGGATACGGACAATGACGGTATCCCGGACTGGTTTGAAGATAAGTTCGGCCTTGACAAGGAAAATGCTGCGGACGCTTCCGCAAAGACACTCGATGCAAAAGGGAGGTACACTAACTTCGAGATGTACCTGCATTATCTTGTCAGGGATATAGTGGAAAAACAGTCCGTGTCAGGGGTATATATGCCTTTGAAATAGGCTGTACGATAATTTTTTGCCGCTTGTTAAAAAATCCAAGCATTACGATAATTTTTGACGGAAGTCTTTGGCTCAATGCCTTAATTTCGCACATTGAATAACAATAACTAACCAAATAAGTTCTTATATGAAAAATCTGACATACAAGATTTCTCTTTTGATTGCCGGGCTTTTTGCAGCTGTCTGTACAGTGGATGCCCAGCAGATCAAAGGTACCGTTACGGATACTGGGGGCGAGCCTCTTATAGGAGTCTCAGTGTTTGTAGACGGGACCACATCCGGAACAGTCACTGATGTTGACGGAAAGTACGAGATTTCCGTTCCTGATGCGAAGGGCAAGATTCTCGTCTTTTCCTGTATAGGAATGGCGACTAAAAATGTATTGATAGGATCCAAAACGACTGTCAATGTCATTCTTGAGGAAGATTCCACTTTCCTTGACGAGACTGTGGTGATCGGTTATGCTACGGTGAAGCGTCGCGACCTTATGGGCTCCGTGACTTCTGTCGACAGCAAGACCCTAACTTCCGTTCCGGTGACTACCGTGAGCGAGGCCCTTTCCGGAAGGATGGCCGGAGTGCAGGTGACTGCGACAGAGGGTGACCCGGACGCCGAGATAAAGATCCGTGTGCGTGGAACCGGGTCCATCACTCAGGACAGCTCTCCTCTTTATATCGTGGACGGTTTCCCTGTGGAAAGCATTTCCGATATCCCGGCTTCCGACATCCAGTCCATCGATGTCCTGAAGGATGCATTCTCTACGGCAATCTATGGTTCCCGCGGTGCCAACGGTGTCGTTCTCGTCACTACCAAGTCCGGGGCTTCAGGGAAAATATCCGTGACATACAACGCCTATTACGGTATGAAGAAGATGGCCAACAAGGATGCCATAGAAGTTGCTTCTCCATACGAGTTTGTGAGGATGCAGTATGAACTTGCCTCTATCCGTGACGGTGTCAGCTCCGAATATACTCCTATTTTCGGATTATTCCAGGATATGGACCTTTATAGGGATGTGGAGGCCAATGACTGGATACAGCAGGTCTTCGGACGCACTGGATCTTCGTTCAACCACAACCTTTCGGTATCAGGTAGTACCGACAAGGTAAAATGGACCGCGAGCTATGCGCATATCAATGACAAGGCCATAATGACCGGCTCCGACTATCATCGTGACAACCTCAGCTTCAAGGCCCAGTTCAAGCCTATCAAGGAACTGACATTCGACGTGAACGCGAGATATTCCCATACGAAAGTTTCCGGTGCCGGAGCGAACTCCATCAACGATACAGGTTCCACTTCAGGAAACGGACGTCTGAAACATGCGGTGCAGTATGCTCCTATCCCTGTGACCGGAGCTGCTTCCGACTCTGACCTTGCCGAGGACTACGGAGACAATGCTCCGCCTCTCCTTTCCGTTTCTGACAATGACAGTCAGAGGATCAGGAAGAACTGGACTCTTAACGCGGCTGTCACTTGGCATATCATCAAGAACCTCAACCTCAGGGTAGAGGGCGGTCTGGACGACTATAGCCAGAAGGACAACAAGTTCTATGGTCTCACGACATACTATGTCGGCAACTCCGCCACATACAAGAACAAGCCTGCGACCAGCTACAAGGATATATACAGGAAAAAGATCCGCAGTACCAACACTTTGAGCTATAACTTCTCTGAAGTGATCAGGAACAGCGACCACAAGCTTGACCTTCTCCTCGGACAGGAATATATCGTGACCCAGTCCAATACATTCTCCACCATGGTAGAGAATTTCCCTGATTTCTTCGACGCTTCCATGGCGTGGAACTATATGTCCACCGGTACGGCGATGACATCAAACAATTATTTTGATCCTGATGACAGGCTTCTTTCATTCTTCGGAAGGGCCAATTACGAGTTCGGGGGACGCTATTCCGTTTCCGCTACGGTACGTGCCGACGGTTCTTCCAAGTTCACCAAGGGCAACCAGTGGGGATTCTTCCCTTCGGCCGCGGCTTCCTGGACCCTCTCGAACGAAAGCTGGCTGAAGGATGCCTCCTGGCTCGACAACCTTAAGCTGCGCTACAGTTTCGGTACAGCCGGAAACAACAATATACCTTCCGGAGTGACCGCGCTGTCATTTGCATCCAACAACTCTTCCTGGATTTCACAGAGCAATACATATTGGTCTACGGCTACGGTCGGCGGAAAGACCATAATGCCTAATCCGGACCTGACCTGGGAGACAACCCTTTCACACAATGTCGGACTTGACTTCTCTTTCCTCAGGAGCAGGATCAACGGTACGGTGGAATTGTACCACAACACTACAAAGGACCTGCTCATCCAGTTCCCTACGGCCGGCTCGGGATATCAGTTCCAGTACCGCAATATGGGTTCCGTATTGAATCAGGGTATTGAAGTCTCGCTGTCCTTCGTGCTTTTCGAGAAGAAGAATTTCGGTATGACGCTCAGCGGCAATATAAGCCTTAACCAGAACAGGGTACTGAGTCTCGGAGGTCTTGACAAGATCGAGGCGGAGACCACCTGGGCATCTTCTGAGATCGGTCCTGACTATATAGTGCAGGCGGGACAGCCTCTCGGAAATATGTACGGATATGTTTCTGACGGACGCTATTCCGCAGATGATTTCACATACGATGACGCCAAAGGCAAATGGGTGGCGAATGCAGGTGTCGTGGACGCCTCTGCCATAATCGGAAACACCTATTTCCGTCCGGGTGCAATGAAGATCAAGGATATTTCCGGACCGGACGGGACTCCTGACGGTAAGATAGACTCTTATGACAAGACTGTCATCGGAAACGCCCTTCCTCTGGGTACAGGCGGATTCTCCCTCACCGGCTATCTCTACGGTTTTGATTTCGCGGCCAATTTCAATTATGTCTTCGGCAACGATATCTATAATGCGAACAAGGTTGAGTTCAGTCATTCGAGGAAATACTATCGCCGCAATCTGCTCAAGTCTATGAGCACCGAAAAACGTTGGACCAACGTCGACTGGAATACCGGAGAACTGATTACCGACGCTGCCGTGCTGAACGAAGTGAATGCAGGCACGACTATGTGGTCTCCTGCTGTCGGCAACGCCGTGTTTACCGACTGGGCCGTTGAGGACGGTTCGTTCCTCCGCCTTTCTTCCGCGACGATAGGTTATACCCTTCCTGAAAAGCTCACTATGAAAGCAAGGATCCAGAGACTTCGTTTCTATGTTTCCGGAACGAATCTTTTCTGTGTAACGAAGTATTCGGGATATGACCCTGAAGTGGATACACGCCGTGCCACCCCTCTTACTCCTGGTGTTGACTATTCGGCCTATCCGAAGAGCATAGGTTTCGTGGTCGGTCTCAATCTTACTTTCTAATCCTTATAAATGAGAAGAAATATGAAAATCATAAATAGAATGTTCATCGGATTGGGACTTGTGGCCCTGATGTCCTCTTGTGACCTCACGACCGAATCCAAATCTACCAAGACTGACGCGGACGTTTTTTCCGATCCGACCCTTACCGAATATCAGCTGTTTTCCATCACGGAAGTTTTCGGACATACCAACTCTCACCGTGGACGTTACCTTCCGTGGTATGGCTACAACACGGATGTGGAGATGTATGTTTCCACTACTGTGGACTCCAAGTCTCAGGTGGCCCAGTATGATCTGAAGCCCAACAACAGCCAGCTCAATACGGGGGACAACCCTTACAATGAACTTATGACCGGTATCGAGAGGGCAAACCTCGCCATTACCGGAATACGCAGATACGGCAATGTGGATATCCGTCCGGAAATGGCGGAAAGGCTCGGAGAGGCGCTTGTGCTCAGGGCCTTGCTCTATACTGAACTTTTGAAGGCTTTCGGAGAGGTTCCCGCACGTTTCGAGCCTGTGGGACCGGACAACATATATCTTCCGAAAGCCGACAGGGATGTAATCTACAGGCAGCTTCTTGCCGACCTTGAGGAATCTTTCGGATATCTTGACTATGATGTCGTGAAGACGGACCGTGTGGGGCTTGCGTTTGCCAAAGGACTGTATGCCCGTCTTGCTCTTATGGCTTCCGGTATGTCCTGGAGACCTGATGACGGTCAGGTAGGTACCGGGAACTCCGGATCAAACAGGCTTTCTTCAGCGGCGGATCTTCAGAAATCGGTCCTTTATCCGAAGGCCCTCGCCGCTCTCAAGGATGTGATAAAGAATGGCAGACTCAGTCTTATATCTGATTATGAGGAGCTTTGGAAAAGCGTGAACAATATGGACCTGACAGGAGGAAAGGAGATTGTCTACAGTATTCCTTTCAGCAATTCACGCGGCAGATGGAACTATACGTTTGCGGTGAGAAGTGAGAATGCCACCACAATGTCGCCATCAAGCAGCAGCCGTGGAGGCCAGGCCGGTCCTGTACCTACCCTTTACTGGAAATACGGGGCGAACGATTTGCGCCGTGACATCAGCTGTGTCAATTTCTCCTGGGAGGACAAGGGGAACGGCACAAAGGCCTATCCGTCAGGTATTGCCAGCTGGTATTTCGGAAAATACAGATTCGAGTGGATGACAGCCGTTCCTTATACTGGAGGAAACGATGACGGAGTGAAGCCTGTCTATATGAGATATTCTGACATCCTGCTTATGGCGGCCGAGCTTGCCAACTCTTCAGAGAGCGGAGCGGACAGGGACGAGGATTATGCCAAGGAGCAGCTTCTGAAGGTCCGCAAGAGAGCCTATAGGGGCAATGAGGACGAGGCTGAAACGTATGTAAGCGCGCTTTCCGGAGAGACTGCCGTATTCAAGGCCATCAAGGATGAACGTGCCCTTGAGTTCGTCGGAGAGTTCCTCCGCAAGGCTGACCTTATCCGCTGGGGTGAACTTGGTTCCACTGTAGTTGCGGCACAGGACGAGATGAAGAGTTTCGTGGCCGGCGTCGGCTCGTTGGGAATCAACAAGGTGCTCTGGTACAGACAGACGGCGGACGGTATCGAGACCTACGGGCTCAGACCTGGAGAGACGGAGTCCGACCTTGTCACTCCTCCTGCCGGTTCCGGATGGATTCTGTATACTGAATACAAAGGTGAGTCTTCGAACTACATATCTGACAATTCTTTCGAAAAGAAATTCCTGTATGTCTCCGGACTGGACAAGGACGGCATAGACAAGAGGATGTGGTGGCCTATTTTCGAGAGCACCGTCACCAACAGCCAGGGAGCTTTGGTGAATGACTATGACTATTGATAGATAAACGAACATCGATATGAAAAATATATTTTCAAAATCCATATCTGCGCTCGCGCTGGCCGGACTTGCAATCTTGTCTGCCGGTTGTGTGGAGGAAATTCCTGCAGTTAACGACGAACTGGCACTCGGGAGATGCCTTACCCCTACCGAAGGGTCGGTGAGCGTCAATCCGAATGACGGGCAGACTGTGACTTTCACCTGGACTACTTCTAAAGGGCCTTCAAACTATCTGATAGAGATATTCGAAGGGGAGGAGACTGCAAATCCTGACGATGTCTTTGCCGGGGATCCGACCGAGACACTTGCTCCGGAGACTTCTCCTGCAAGTATAGTGCTTCCGTCAGACGCGTACTGGTTCGCACGTGTCAAGGCTAGGAAAGAAGGCCTCGGGGACTCTAAGTGGCTTGCCTTCCCGTCTCCTATCGGAACGTACGAGGTGAAGCCTTCCGTGAACCCGGAGATTGTTTCCAGGACTTCGGAGACCATCACTGTGGCCTGGACTCAGGTGGACGGATTCGTGGTTGACCATGTCCGTGTGTCGCCTAATCCTGATCCGGATGCTACTTCCGCATACAAAAGATATGAGGATATGCCTGATGTCGAGGAGGGGGCCGTGGGAAGCTATACCGTAGCCGGACTTGAGCCTTCCACGAAATATACCGTGGCGGTTCATTACAAGAGCGCGAATCGTGGAGAGGTCTATGCCTGGACAAGGCCGTCGCTTGACGGCGCGACAGTCGTTGACAACAGTGAGAAGCTGCTTGCGGCCTTGAAGGACGGTGCTCCGGTGATTTCGGTGGAATATTCGGATACTCCTTATGTCCTCTATGAACTGGATGCTACTGAAGCGAAGGTTGACGCGGTCATTTCTCCGAGCGCGACAGGTCAGCTCAGGATTGTGGGCAACGGTACCGAGGACGGCAAGATGCCTGTAGTCTCCGGTGTGCTCAATATCCCTAACGGAGTGAAGGAACTTCATCTTGAAGGTATTGCATTTGACGGGGAAAACTACTCTTTCAGCCATCCGGTGGTGTTGGCGAAAGGCATATCGGATGCGATTTCTTCCATAACGATGCTGAACTGCAACGTTACTTCATACAAGGCTGGTTTCTTCTACTATGATTCTGGTACCGCTACTCTTGGAGACCTGCTTTTCAAGAACATTATGGTGTCTGATATCCAGGGAAGCGGAGGAAATGCCTTTGACATAAGAAGCGATGTGGAGATTTCCAGGATCGACGTGCTGGAGTCCACATTCACGAACGGAATGCGTACGTTCTTCAGGATCGACAAGGCAAAGGTCGCTTCGATGGCTTTCAACAGGAATACTGTCAACAACCTTTGTTTTGTGGATGACGGAAACAACAAGGGCCTGTTCTATATCGGGGCGGGCAAAGGCCAGGTGAGCATACCTGTATTCGAGATGACCAGGAATCTGTTCCTTAACCTTGACGGCCACGCCACGAGGACTGTGTTCTTCAGCGATGAGACCGGTGTGCCTAATAAGATATCTTCCAACTATTATTATAAGCTTGGTCCCGGTTTCTGGGCGAAGGACGATGTCAACGCTTCCGGAGCAGGAAAACTTTCACAGTCTGCCGGACTTTCCGACGGAGGTGCCATCCTTGCCGGTGACCCTTGTGAAAATTCTGCCGAAGGCAACCTGTATGTGAAGAAGACTTCCGAAGTGTTCGGGAAAGGCATAGGAGACCCGAGATGGTTCGAGAACTACACTCCTGTTCCGGAGAGCCTTGAGCTTACTCCTGTGGAGTACGGAAAGGTCTGGAACCTCACCGACACGAAGATGTTCGGAAAGGCCGTTGACAAGAACATTGTCCGTGACGGACTGCGTTTCTTTGTCTCGAATACTCCTTTCAATGTGACTGAGACAGGACTTGAGTTTACGGGAGAAGGCGTTACTGAGTCTACGGGAGTTCCTTCGGACGGTGCGGTAGCCTTCAAGGTGAACGGTCCTGGTTCCGTAATCATTTCTGTGGCGAAATCCAAGAAAGGTACTTCCAACGACCACCTTACTGTGGCTCTTGGAGATGCTGACGGAAGGAACGCTTCAGTAAAAGGCTCGGCTCCTGTAGATGTGAACAAGGTGAAGGTGGCCTTCCCTATGATTGCGGCAGGAGAGGAGCAGATTGTCTATCTTTACGGTTGCGGTCCGGTGATACTTACGGCTATGCAGTGGTCCGAGGATACGGATACAGGTGCTCCGGCAATCCTTGACACCCCTGTGCTGAGCATAGACCAGCCGTCCGTCGATGATACATATACCGGTGATGTGACGGTTTCTTGGCAGGAAGTAAGTTCGGCCGGATCATACAAAGTTACCGTGAACGGTGAGGAGTCGTCTGTCAATGTGCCGGCATATGTGTTCAGACCGGCTACTATGAAGCCAGGGAAATATGAGGTGACGGTCCAGGCTCTTCCGGCCGAAGGTGACCTTGCCAAGGAACCTTCAGAAATTTCCGAGAAACTCGTGTTCGAGATCAAGGAGACCCTGAAGCCTGTTTCCGCAGCGGTTCCTACTTCCTGGGGTAATGACTATTTTGCTTCCGCTATCGTAAATTACGGTACAGGTGACTTGACAGAAGGTTTCGTTACAGGCAATTTGAGCTATATTACCGGAGGCGGCAAGTTCAAGTTCGGTGAGAACGAGGTTGAAATCAATGGCACAAACGGAAAATATTCACGTGTACAGATCGGCGGTACAGGAGCAGCCGGGACAAAGGCTTCCATGCAGTTCATTGCCGGAGGACCTGGCAAACTGACGTTGACCGCGATAGCCGGAGGTGATGAAACCGAGAAGAACAGAGTCCTTGCCGTCGCTATAGGCGATCAGAATGCCGGCACGATAGCGCTTCCTCTGTTGAGGTCTGAAGGTGTCGTGACCGGGACTATAGACTGCTCGTCCGCCTCTGCCGGGTCATTGATCAATATTTATAGTCAGAATAAGGGTATCAATGTCTTTGAGATTGTCTGGACTCCTGCGGGTTATGACCCTGACGCCGGAATCCCGTTCGACGAGACCGCCATCAATGAGGCGTATATGATGGATCTTTCCGAGTACACTCCTGAAGACATAACTGAAGATACTCAGAAAGGGAAATTGACTTGGCTGGCTTCATCTTCTGCTAAAGTCACATTTGAGGCATCAAGAGTAAAGTTTAATGGAGGGGCGACTATAGGTGATGACGGTATTCCTGTTGCCCGTGCCTGCAGATTCAAGATTACTAAACCTGGAGTTATAACCCACAAGATCATCAGCTCTTCTTCATCTGATGCCACCCGTATGGCAACAGTGATTCTTGTCAAAGAAACTTCCGCGGGCCAGGAAGTGGTGACTTTGTATAATGAGTTCGCAGCCACTTCAAGTTCTGCAGATGCAGTTCTGACAGAAGTGACTTCCGCTCATCTTGACGGAGCGGTTAAGTCGGTGGATGTCTATGTCTTCTCCGGTAAAAATCCTGATACCGGAAAGAGTACGGCAGTGAATGTCCATGCTCTCGGCTTCGCTCCGGCGAATTAGCCGGATCCTATAACCTTTATTGTCCGGGGACTTGACTGTAATCGTCTGGTCCCCGGACTTTTTTTGATAGGTGGGTCTTTGCAATGCATTGAAACTCAATGTTTTATAAAGCAGTATATCCCATATAGGACATACTGCTTTGCAATTGATTGATAGACAGTGTGTTGCGAAGACCCGCCTGAATTAAATTCCGTAAATATTATAATTTTTAGGGAATCAACTCCGCAAATATTTTAAGATTTGCGGAGTTTAACTATATTTGCAAAGGATAGAAATACGGTGCTATGATAAAAAGAGCCATTGAGGACAGAATTGACAATGCCCTCGCAAAGAAAAAAGTCGTAACCATTATGGGACCAAGGCAGGTGGGAAAATCAACACTTGCAGGTGAGATAATTCCAAAGGATGCAAAAGTCCTCGAAATCAATGGTGACAACACTGATATTCGGACTATGTTCGTAAATGTAGATGAGTCAAAAATGAAAATTCTAATCGGTAACAAGAATTTTCTTTTCGTAGATGAGGCACAGAAGATTGAGAATGTCGGAAATATGCTCAAAATCGTAGCGGAGAAATTCAAAGATGTCGGAATCATTGTAACAGGCAGCTCGGCATTCAAACTCGCGGAAGCGGTAAACGAATCATTAACCGGCAGGAAGCGTGAATTCAAGCTCTACCCGCTATCATTCAAAGAAATGGCGGAAGATACAAGTGTCCTGGAAGAATTAAGGATGACTGACCATAGACTGATTTATGGCTACTATCCAGAAGTCGTAACATCGCCGGGAGACGAAAAGGAAGTCCTCAAGGAGCTCATTGACAGCTATCTCTATAAAGATGTTATGGGTGAGAACAATATTGCCAAGCCAGACAAGCTGGTGAAATTAGTTCAGGCTCTTGCTTTCCAGATAGGTTCAACAGTATCTGCAACCGAACTCGCAGGTCTTGTAGGCGTAGATGCCAAGACAGTGGAACGCTACATAGAAATCCTTGAAAAGAGTTACATCATCTTCACACTTCCATCATATGCAAAGAACCAGCGTAATGAACTGAAATTTGCCCGCAAACTCTATTTCTGGGATATGGGAATTCGCAACGCTGTAATCGGTAATATGGCACCGGTCTCTCTCAGGTCTCCGGAAGAACTCGGACACATGTGGGAAAACTTCGTGATTGCAGAGCGACTCAAGAGAAACGAATATGCAGGAAGAACATTCGTACAACATTACTTTTGGAGGACACAGCAAAAGAAAGAAGTTGATTTCATCGAGATTGAAGACGGAGTAATGACCGGCTTTGAAGTAAAGAGGAAAGAAGGGAAAAGAGTTGGCGCACCTGCACAGTTTACGGCAGCGTATCCGGATGCTAAATTCGAGTGCATTACACCAACCGATTTTTTGGAGTTTTTGATGTGATTTCTTGTTACTTTCTGTCGCGTCAACGACTGTGGATTAGTATAGTCTATAAGACAGTCCAACTCCAGCTTATCATTTAAGTCTTGGCAGGGTTTAAAGGAGTCCCCCAGTGCATCCGGTTTGGATGATACCCCGTATTCCGCTCATAACCGGCATAAAGAGAGGAGGGATACTCATCGCGACCGCAGCCTTGGCGGCCGTCAATTAAGCCAAGCTACTTGGTAGATTAGGCACGAGTGCGTAATTGTTGTTGTCAACTAATGTTTTGGAAGCTGAGATTAACGGCCCCCTGACGCCGGAATCCCGTTTGACGAGACCGCCATCAATGAGGCATATATGACAGACTATTCGGATGCAGCCAAGTATCCTAATGGAAATTGGATTGCAGCCGGTGAATCAAAGACTGTCGACAAGATTACCTATAAGGCTCTTTCAGAGAAGGCATTCGCTTCGGAGATTTCCAAACCGAGACTTAAGCCCCAAGGTAAGTCCGAGGTCGGCTCAGACGGTATCCCTACAGGCGGTTTCGCTTCATTCAGGATTACAATGCCGGGTACGGTCACTTTCAAGATGATTTCCGGCAATACGGATGATGCTCCTAACCGTTTTGTACATATTGTTATGGCCAAGAAGGTAGGTGACAATATAGAAGTCGTGCCTCTCTATGAAGCTCCTTCCGATCCTAAGGGGTCGGATCCGGC